>NZ_JBEXDT010000070.1:0-50650 GCF_040605905.1 Nonomuraea sp. NPDC005501
AGGTTCACGAACATCGCATTCACATTGCTGCGCAGCCGCGACTCCTCACCCGCCAACCGCACCGCCTCACGATGCACCTCATCGAACGCCCGCGCGACCTCGCCGATCTCGTCGTCGCCGACCACGCCGATCGGCTCCACCTCGGCCAGGGCCGCCGCCGATCCGGACGTGTCCGAGTCCCGCAGCCGCTGGACCGTTTCGGGCAGGCGGCGGCCGGCGATCAGCAGCGCCTCGCGCCGGAGCCGGCGCAGCGGGCCGCTGAGGGAACGTGCCATCAGCACGGTGACGATCAGCACGAGCACCAGGAGCACGGCGATCGCGATCGCGAAGATCATCGCGCCCTGCTGCTCGGCGACCTGCACGGTACGACTGCGCAGCATGATCGAGTCGGCGACCCGCTGCTCGACCTGGCGCATGCCGTCGATGGTCTCGGTGACCGCGGTGAACCACGCCTGCCCGTCGCTGGCGAGGTCGAGACCCCGGTCGGTGAGCGGCTGCCCGGCGTCCTGGAGTGCCAGGGCGCGGGCCTGGATCAGCTCGGCCCGGTCGACGGCCTGGCCGCTGACCGTGTCGTCGTACGCCTGGCGCAGCGCCAGCGGCACCTGTGCCCGGAACGCGGCGAGCTCGCTGTTGCGCTGGGCCCGGGCGGCGATGAAGTCGTCCAGCTCGTCCTGGCTGAAGCGGCCGACGGCCAGCGCCGAGACGAGCAGCGCCCGCTGCCGGGAGACGTACTGCTTGGCCCGCGACAACGCGGCGAACCCGGCGACGGTGTCGGTGAGCTCCTTGTCCGCCGCGCCCTGGTCGATGGTGTCGTTGAGGGCGAGGAAGTCGGAGATCGACTGGTCGTACAGCTCGATGACGGAGGAGACGTTCAGCCGGGACTCGACCGCGGTCCGGCGGGAGTTGGCCAGCTCGTCGAAACGGTTCCTGACCCGCACGGCCTCGGCCCGCAGGGGGCTGTCGGAGGCGCCGAGCGCGGTGACGTCGGGCCGCGCCTCGGCGACGAGCCGGTCCACGGCGGAGTACTGGGCGGTGATGGCATTGCGGTCACCCCTGCGGTCCTGGGCGACGAAGGTGGCGGTGAGATCGCGTTCCAGCTCGGTCTCGTGGGCCAGCTCGGTCAGCTTTCCGGCCAGGACGGCCGTCTGGTAGACGCGCTCGTACTCGGAGGCGCTGGTGACGGAGGACGCGACCCGCAGGCCGCCCAACGCCAGCGCCGCGACGGTGGGGATGACGATCAGTACCAGCAGCTTGGTGCGCACCCGCCAGTTGCGCACGATGCCGCCCGGGCCCCTGGCATGCCCGGGCTGGGCCGGCGGCCCTGTCCTCGCATGGGATGACGGAAAGGCGGACGCCTCAGCAGGTAAGCCGGAATCGCCGTTCGCAGGGGGCAATGTCTTTCTCACTGGCCTCCGCAACCTCTCCTTGGATGGCCTGGTGCAAGAGATCAAATTCGTGCCCGTGCTAACCGTGTGCCGCCCCCGGCACCCGTGGTCCGAAAACCTATTTATGTACAACAGATAAATCGGCCGCCGGTGTGGCCACACCGGCAAGTCGATCATCTTGTATATGTCTCCACGTCCAGACAGTAGACACACGTCCCCGGTGAACGCCAGCCATATCATCACCTATATCTGGACATAGCTCCAGAAAACCAGTGTGATCATTTTTCTGCCATATATATTGATAATTTCCAGAATCGGGGGACCATGCGCAAGGGTTGCCTGCGCTTTGGGGTGTGTCGAGTGTCGGCCACCCCCGTTCAAAGGAGACGCGACATGAGGCTCGCTGCGGCAGGGCGCATCGCCCTGATCGGACTGGTGGCCACCCTTGCCATGACGAGTTGCTCCAGCCCGGAGGCCAAACCCGGAGGTGGGAGCAACGCCAACGGGCTGGAGAAGACCGACCTGCTCATCGGGCAGTACCCGGGAGCCGACTCCGCCCCCCTGTTCATCGCCATCGAGCGAGGCTTCTTCAAGGAGCAGGGGCTCAACGTGAAGACCGAGGCCATCCAGGCCCCCCAGGCCGTGCTGCCCAAGCTGTCCAACGGCAGCATGGACGTGGTCCTCGGCAGCTATGCCACCATCCTGACGATCCAGAGTGAGGGCCTGGAGAAGTTCAGGTACATCGCGGACTCCTACCAGGGCGCCACCGGCGCCTTCGGGATCATGGTGGGGCGCGACTCCCCCATCAAGAAGGTCGCCGACCTCAAGGGCAAGAAGATCGGCGTGAACGCGCTCAAGGGCCTCGGCGTGCTCACCATGAACCCGCACCTGAAGATCGCCGGCCTTGACCCGAGCCCCGGCAAGGACATCCAGTACGTCGAGGTGCCCACCACGAACTGGCTGCAGGCGCTGGAGAAGGGCGACGTGGACGCGGTCTGGATGACCGACCCCTACGTCAGCGAGGCCAAGAACAAGCTCGGCGCGACGATGCTGGTCGACACCATGTCCGGCCCCACGGAGAGCCTGCCGATCACCGGCTGGGCGGCGACCGAGAAGTGGGTGAGCAGCAACCCCAAGACGATGGCCGCCTTCCAGCGCGCGATGGCCAAGGCCCAGAACATCGCCGCCACCGACCGCAGCGCCGTCACCAAGATCCTGCCCACCTTCACCAAGATCCCCGCCGCCACCGCGGCCACCATCAACCTCGGCAACTACCCGACCACGCTGAGCGCCCAGCGCATCCAGCGGGTCGCGGACCTCATGCAGGAGTACGGCTTCATCAAGGCCAAGATCGACGTCGCGCCGATGATCGTCACCTCCCAGGGATGACGTCCACGGCCACCCTGGCGCGGGCGGAGCGCACCACCCCCTCCCGCGCCCGGCTCGGAAGACTCCTCCGCCACGTCGCCGGCGTGGCGGTCTTCCTCCTGCTCTGGGAGCTGGCCGGCCGCACCGGCCTCGTCTCCTGGCTGCCGGCCGCCTCGACGTCCCTGGCGCGGGCGGCGGGGCTCGGCGCCGACCCCGCGTTCCTGACCGACCTGGCCTCCACCCTCACCGCCGCGGTCGTGGGCCTTCCGCTGGCCGTGCTCGTCGCGGTCCCGATCGGCCTGCTGCTCGGCACCGTCCCCGTGGTGGAGGAGATGACCCGGGCGATCGTCGAGTTCCTGCGGCCGATCCCGTCGGTCGCGCTGATCCCGCTCGCCCTGTTCTTCTTCCAGCCCGAGATCAACGCCAAGGTGGCGCTCATCGTCTACGCCGCCTCCTGGCCGATCCTCATCAACACCCTGTACGGCGTCCGCGACGTCGACCCGGTGGCCACCGAGACGCTGCGCTCGTTCGGCTTCGGCTCCGGCGCGGTCATCCTGCGGGTCAGCCTGCCGAGCGCGGCGCCGTTCATCTTCACCGGCATCCGGCTGGCGGCCTCCGTCACGCTCATCCTGGCCATCAGCGTGGAGTACGTCGTGGGCGGCGCCGGCGGCATCGGCGCCTTCCTCATCCAGGCGAGCACCGGCATCGGCGCCGACGCGATGGTCGACGTGATCGCGACCCTCATGTGGGCCGGGCTGGTCGGGCTCGTCGTCAACACGCTGCTCCTCCGCGCGGAGCGGCGCCTGTTCAGGTGGCGGCACGTATGATCGCGACCATCGTACGGCGGCTCTGGCTGGTGCCCGTGGTCCTGCTCGGCTGGGAGCTGCTGGCCCGGTCCCAGGCCAGCCCGTACCTGCCCGCGCCGAGCCGGATCGCCTCCTGGATGTACGAGCGGTGGTTCTCCGGCCCGTACCTGCTGACCGACGAGGCGGTGGACAACTTCGTGCCCAGCCTCGTCCGGGTCGTCGGCTCGTGGAGCATCGCCGTGGTGGCCGGGGTCGCGCTCGGCGTGGCGATCGGCCGGGTGGCCTGGCTGGCCGACTACGTCGACCCGCTCGTGGAGTTCGGCCGGGCCGTGCCGCCGCCCGCGATGCTCCCCGTCTTCCTGGTGCTGTTCACCATGGGCACCCAGGTGCAGGTGGCGACCATCGTGTTCGGCGTCGTCTGGCCGATCCTGCTCAACTCCATCGACGGGGCACGCAACGTGGACGCGCTCCAGCTGGAGACCGCCACCGTCTTCGGCGTGCCCGCCCGCCTGCGACTGTTCCGGATCATCCTGCCCTCCGCCGCCCCGAAGATCTTCGCGGGGCTGCGGCTGAGCGTCTCGCTGGCGCTCATCCTCATGGTGATCTCCGAGCTGAAGGGCAGCACCGACGGCATCGGCTACCTGCTGAGCGTGGCCGGCAACAACGCCGACATGGCCGGGCTGTGGGCCGGCGTGGTGGTGCTCGGGGTGCTCGGCTACGTCCTCAACTCCCTGTTCCTCATGGCGGAGCGCCGCGTGCTGACCTGGCACCGGGGCGCCCGCCGTACCGTCTAGGAGGCGGATGTGACAGACCTGCTGCTGAAGAACGTGCGGGTCGTGACGCATGACCGGAGCGAGCCCGTCATGGCCGACATCGCCGTGACCGGGGGCCGCGTCGACCAGGTCACGCCCGGCCTGCCCACCGAGGGCGTCCCGGAGGTGATCGAGGGCGCGGGGCGGCTCGCGTTCCCCGGCGTCGTGGACGCCCACCAGCACTGGGGGATCTACAACCCGCTGGACGAGGACGCCGGCTCGGAGAGCCGCGCCTCCGCCCAGGGCGGGGTGACGACGGCCCTGACCTACATGCGTACCGGGCAGTACTACCTCAACCGGGGCGGCGCGTACGCGGACTTCTTCCCCGAGGTGCTGGCCCGGGCCGAGGGCCGGGCCTACATCGACTACGGGTTCCACCTGGCGCCGATGTCGCGGGGCCACATCGAGGAGCTGCCCGACCTGGTCGAGCGGTTCGGCGTGCCGTCGTTCAAGATCTTCATGTTCTACGGCGGGCACGGCCTGCACGGGCGCTCGGCCGACCAGAGCGCGTTCCTCATGCTGCCCGAGGGCGAGCGTTACGACTACGCCCACTTCGAGTTCGTCATGCGGGGCGTGCAGGCGGCCCGGGAGCGGTTCCCCGAGCTGGCCAGCGAGATCTCGCTGTCGCTGCACTGCGAGACGGCCGAGATCATGACGGCGTACACGCGGCTGGTGGAGGAGGCGGGGGACCTGAGCGGCCTGGCCGCCTACAGCGCCTCGCGACCGCCCCACTCCGAGGGGCTGGCCGTGTTCATCGCCTCCTACCTGGCCCACGAGACCGGCCTGGGCAACGTCAACCTGCTGCACCTGTCCTCCCGCAAGGCCCTGGACGCGGCGGTGCGGATGGCCAGGACGTTCCCCCACATCGACTTCCGCCGCGAGGTCACGATCGGGCACCTGCTGGCCGACATCGAGACGGCGAGCGGCATCGGCGCCAAGGTCAACCCGCCGATCAGGCCGCGCGAGGACGTCGAGGCGCTGTGGGAGCACGTGCTCGACGGCACGGTGGACTGGGTCGTCAGCGACCACGCCTGCTGCCGGGAGGAGCTGAAGTTCGGCGCGCCCGCCGAGGACGTGTTCCTGGCCAAGGCCGGCTTCGGCGGCGCCGAGTACCTGCTGCCCGGCCTCATCACCGAGGGCCGCCGGCGGGGCCTGCCATGGGGGCGCATCGCCGCGCTCACCTCATGGAACCCCGCCCGCCGGTACGGCCTGCGCACCAAGGGCACGATCGCGCCGGGCTTCGACGCCGACATCTGCCTGGTGGACCCGGACGCCACCTGGACCGTGCGGGCGGCCGACTCGGACTCGGCCCAGGAGTACACGCCGTTCGAGGGGTTCGAGCTGACCGCGAAGGTCACCGACACGTTCGTGCGGGGTCACCACGTGCTGGACACCGGCAAGATCGTCGGCCGTCCCCTGGGGCGTTTCGTCCGCCGGCCGGTGGCCTGAGCCCGGCCCTGCCGGAATGGTCATCTTCATGTCCAACGATCACTGACTTCGGTAGAGTCAGCCTGGTATCTCCCGGCTTCGCCTGTCCTAGGACGTCACTTGCTCGAGATAGACAACCTCACGCACGTTTACGGTCCCGGCAGCCCCAACGAGCACCGCGCGATCGAAGGGCTCAAGCTGAGCGTCGCCGAGGGCGAGCTGCTGTGCATCGTGGGTCCCTCCGGATGCGGCAAGTCCACGCTGCTCCGCTCCATCGCCGGGCTGATCACTCCCACGGGCGGCGAGATCCGGGTCGACGGCAAGCTGGTGCGCCAGACGCCCGACAACCTGGCCGTGGTCTTCCAGGACTACAGCCGCTCCCTGTTCCCCTGGATGTCGGTGGCCGAGAACGTGGCGCTGCCGCTGCGGCGCCGGGACATGGACAAGCGGGCGCGGCGGGAGGCGGCGCAGGAGGCGCTGGAGTCGGTGGGCCTGCTCGGCGCCGCCCAGAAGTACCCGTTCCAGCTGTCCGGCGGCATGCAGCAGCGCGTCGCGATCGCCCGCGCGCTGGCCTACCGGCCCAGCCTGATGCTCATGGACGAGCCGTTCGGCTCGGTGGACGCCCAGACCCGTGAGGACCTGGAGGACCTGGTCCTCAAGGTGCGCGGCCACCACCGGATGACGATCGTGCTCATCACCCACGACATCGACGAGAGCGTGTACGTCGGCGACCGGGTTGTGGTGCTGTCCAAGGCGCCCGCGCACGTGGTGGGCGACCTCCGGGTGGACCTGCCGGGGCCCCGCGACCAGATCACCACCCGCGAGAACCCCGACTTCGTGCGCCTGCGCGGCGAGGTCGGCCGCCTGGTGCGCGGGGTGGACGTCCCCGCCTCCGCCTGACCGCCCCTACCCGCCCGCCGGCGGATCGACCACCAACCGTCCCCCTGACATCACCAGGACGGGGTACTCCAGCAGTTTGAACCGTTCGAGCGGGTCGCCTTCCACCGCGATGAGGTCCGCGGGCGCACCCGCGACCAGCCGGCCGAGCGGAGCCAGGCCCAGGTGCTCGCCGGCTCGTGCCGTGGCGGCCGAGAGCACCTCCGCGGCCGACACCGTGCCGCGCCCGACGTGCTGCATCAGCTGCAGCTCGAACGCGTCGATCCCCATGGCACGTCCGGATGCGCGAGGTCCGTGCCGTACAGCAGGCGCACGCCCGCCTCCACCAGGCGTACCGCGTTCGTGAACACCCCTGTCGTACGCGAGAGGGTGTCCAGGGTGCCGACCACCCGGACACCCGCCGCGGCCGCCCGCTTGATCAGCTCGTCGGGCAACGGATCACAGGGCACGTGCGCCCACCGCCCCGATCACGGACGTGCTGCGCACCGCCGCGGGCGTCGAGCCCGAGCTAGACGAGCTGTGGCAGCGCGCTCTCGCCAACCGCCGCACCGTCCAGCACGCCACCGCCGAGGCGCTGCTCGGCAAACCCGGCGCCCGGACCGGCATCACCGTGACCGCGCCGCAGATCTGCTGTTCGCGTTGCTGAGCCCTGAGCTGTACCTGCTGCTGGTTCGCGACCGCGCCTGGACGTGCGGCCACTATCGCGACTGGGTCCACGACACCCTCGCGGCCCAGCTCCTCGATCCCGTCACCTGAACGATCCCGCCACCTGAACGGGGCGGACGACTACGAACGCCGCCGGACCGATGGTCCGGCGGCGTTCGTCGTGCGGGCGTGTGCCGCGCCAGGCGTCAGGCGGGCAGGTGGGAGTGGCGCGTCAGCGCGTGCTCCACCAGCGTGATGAGCGTGCTCTTCACCGAATCGCGCACCCGGGCGTCCAGGCGGACGATCGGCGTGTGCGCGTTCAGCGACAGCGCCTCGCGGATCTCGTCGTCCTGGTGGGCGAACTGCCCGTCCCAGCCGTTGATGCCGATGACGAACGGCAGCTTCGCCTCCTCGAAGTAGTCGATGGCGGGGAAGCTGTCGGCCAGGCGCCGCGTGTCCGCGAGCACCACGGCCCCGATCGCACCGCGCACCAGGTCGTCCCACATGAACCAGAACCTGTGCTGTCCGGGCGTGCCGAACAGGTAGAGGATGAGGTCCCGGTCCAGCGAGACGCGGCCGAAGTCCATGGCGACGGTCGTGGTGGTCTTGTTCGGGGTGAGCGAGACGTCGTCGACCCCTGCCGACGCGTCCGTCATCACCGCCTCCGTGGTGAGCGGAAGGATCTCCGAGACCGCACCCACGAACGTCGTCTTGCCCACGCCGAATCCGCCGGCCACGACGATCTTCGTCGAGGTCAGCCCGGCGCTAGAGCCTGCGAAGTCCACTGAGCACCCTTTCGAGCAAGTTGAGGTCCGGCTTTCCCGCGTCCAGCGCAGGCTGGTGCACGCGGATCAGGCCTTCGGACGCCATGTCGGCGATCAGCACCCGGACCACACCCAAAGGCTGTCGTAAGAGGGCCGAGATCTCAGCAACCGACCTGACGTTCCGGGTCAGTTGAATGATCGCCTGATACTCCGGACTCAGCAGAGATATGTCTTGGTATTCCGACGTCACGGAGGACACCAGCGCCTCCATGGCGAACTTCATCCGCGGCGCCGTGCGCCCTCCGGTCACGGCATATGGCCGCACCAGAGAGCTCGGCTTCTGCGGACGTGGAGCCGCCGGATGCGGCGGAGTGCTATCACCAGCCCAACCCTGACCTGACACCATGTTCTCCTGTCACCGCCCTTAGCGGGGGCGGGCCGCCTGCAGTTCGGCACGTACGGCAGGCGTGAGCACCTGACCCGCGCGCTCGACGAGCAGCGTCATCTGGTAGGCCACCAGGCCCATGTCACAATCGGGCGCAGCGAGCACGGCCAGGCAGGAGCCATCGCTGATCGACATGATCATCAACAGACCGCGCTGCATCTCGATGACGGTCTGGGTCACCAGGCCGCCCTCGAAGACACGGGCAGCACCCTGCGTCAGGCTGATGACACCCGAGGCGACCGCGGCGAGCTGGTCCGCCCGGTCCTTCGGGAAACCCTCGGAGAACGCCAGCGGCAGACCGTCCGACGAGACCACGACGGTGTGCGCGACCCCTGGCACGTTGTTGACGAAGTCAGTGATCAGCCAGCTGATGCCACGCGCTCCCTGGCTCAGTTCTCTCATTTCTCCTCCTCGTTCTCTTCTCCGCGGGTGAACGCGCGGCCTTGTCGAACACCCTGCTGGAAGCTGGAGAGCCGGCTCCGCAACCTGTCGGGAGAGATCTGCGGCGCCGGTGACGTGGCCTGGGGCTCGGCCAGGCTCGCCGTACCGGGCACCAGGTTGGCCTTGGGCACGCGCCGGGGCAGGCCCGAGGACGTCACGCCGCCCTGCGCGGGCTCGGCGGCGGCCTGCGCGGCCTGGAAGCCGCTGTCGGCCGGTGAGGACCACGCGGCGCCCGCGCCCGACTCGCCGGGGCGGCGCCGGGGCAGGCCGGAAGGGCTGAGGCTTTCCTGCGCGCCGTCCTGCACGCCGAACTGCGCGCCGCGCTGCGGGAGCGGCGGCGGGCTGTCGAGCCGCACCGCGGGCTGGACGGCCGTCTCCGACTCCTGGTCGGGCTCCGGCTCGCGGGGCCTGAGCACCTCGGGGTCGGGCTTGCGGAACCAGTCGGAGCCCACCGAGGAGAAGATGGGCAGGAACTCCTCGCTCGGCGGCTCCATCGGCGAGCTGCGCACCACGGGCAGCGGGCCGGTCAGATCCTGCGAGGAGTACTCCCCCGGGCCGAACGGGTCGAAGCCGTGCTGCCCGTTGGGGGCGAAGGCGTCGGCCGGCTTGACCGTCTCGGCGAAGGAGGGCCAGCGCTGCTCCTCACCGAACGGCGCACGGGACGGCTCGTCACCGTAGGGAGAGCGCGCGGGCTCGTCGCCATAAGGCGAGCGGAGGTCGTCGCCGTAGCGGATCTCCTCGCCGAAGGACGGGCGGGCGGGCTCGTCGCCGTAGGGCGAACGGGGCGGCTCGTCGGCGTAGGGCGACCGGGCCGGCTCGGCGGGGGTGAACAGCGACGAGGCCGGCTGCTCGCCGAACGACGGCCAGCGCGGCTCGTCCTGCGCCGCGCCCGGCGGAGGCGGCTCGGTCGCGAACGACGGCCAGTTGGGCACGTCCTGGGCGGGCGCCGCCGGGTCGGCGAACGACGGCCAGCGGTCCTCCTGGGCGGCGGCGGCCGGCTGCTCCTCGCCGAACGCCGGCCAGCGCTGCTCGTCCTGGCGCGGCTGCTCCTCGGCGAACGAGGGCCAGTTGCCGGTGCCGGGGGCGGGCAGCGAGCCGGGCCACTGCGTGTCGACCGGGGCGTCGTCGCGAGGGTCGGCGAGGGCGGCCGGCGAGGCGTAGGTGCCGTTGCCGTGGCCGTTGGAGGCGGCCTCCTCGAACGGCGCCTGGCCGAACATGCTCGGGTCGAAGTCGGTGAACGCGTCGTACTGGCCGCGCTGCTGCGGTACGCCGGGCGCGCCCTGCGCGCCCACGATCAGCGTGTTCGGCAGCATGACCAGGGCGCTCAGGCCACCGGTCTCGCGCATCCGGAGCTGGACGCCCACGCCGTGGCGCAGCGCCAGGCGGCCGACCACGAACAGGCCCATGCGGCGGGAGACGGCGACGTCCACCACCGGCGGGTTGGCCAGGCGCCAGTTGGCCTCGGCCAGCTCGTCGGCCGACATGCCGATGCCCAGGTCGCTGATGGTCACGAGCACCCCGCCGTCCATCGGGGCGCTGGTGACCTGCACCTTGCTCTCGCGCGGGGAGAAGGAGATGGCGTTCTCGATCAGCTCGGCCAGCAGGTGGACGGCGTCGGTGACGGCCGGACCGGCGATCTGCACGCCGGAGGGGATCTGAATCTGGACCCGCTCGTAGTTCTCGACCTCGGACAGCGAGGCGCGGGCGACGTCGACCAGCGGCACCGGCTCGCTCCACTTGCGCGCGGCCTCCTGGCCGGCGAGGACCAGGAGGTTCTCGCTGTTGCGCCGCATGCGGGTGGCCAGGTGGTCGAGCCGGAACAGGTTGGCGAGCCGGTTCTCGTCCTCCTCACCCTGCTCCAGGCCCTCGATGAGCTGGAGCTGCCGTTCGACCAGCGTCTGGCTGCGGCGGGAGAGGTTGACGAACATGGAGTTGACGTTGGCACGCAGCTTGGCCTCGTCGCCGGCCAGCCTGATCGCCTCGCGGTGGACCTCGTCGAAGGCCCGGGCCACTTCCCCGATCTCGTCACGGGTGTTGACGCCGATCGAGGGGACCTCGGGCAGCGCCGCGCCGTCGCCCGACTCGCGCAGCGCGCGGACGGTCTCGGGCAGCCGGGTGGTGGCCACCTGGAGCGCCTCGGCGCGCAGGCGGCGCAGCGGGCGCACCAGCGAGCCGGCCACGCGGGTGGTGAAGACCAGGACGAGGAGCAGCAGGACGAGGATCATCGCGCCGGAGATGACGGCGCTGCGCTGCTCGGAGTCGCTCAGGTCCCGGGCCTCGGTCACGACGCGGGTGGTCAGGCCGTCCTCGACCTTACGCAGGCCGCTGACCTGGAGCGAGGTGCTCTCGTGCCACAGGTTGAGCTCGCGGCGCGGGGTGGCGGTGATGTCGAGGTCGCGGATCGTCTTGTACTCGCGCAGCTGGGCGAGCGCCCGCTGGCGCATGGCGTCGGCACGGTCGATCTGCAGGCCCCGCATGTTCTTGCGGTAGGCCTGGAGGTCCGCGGTGCCCGCCTCCTCCTCGAAGGTGGCGAGCTCGGCCTGCTGCCGGTTCCAGGAGCCGAGGAAGTCGGACAGGTCGTCGTAGTCGAGCTTCCGCTCCACGAGCGCGACGACGAGGATGCCCTGCTGGCGGGAGACCTCTTCCTTGGCCCTCTGCAGCGCTCCGAGGGTGACGACGTCCGAGCCGAAGGCGTCGTCCTGGGTGCCGCCGGCCAGCTCGTCCTGGAGCTTGCCCATGACCTCGATCATCGAGCTGAACGTGCGCAGGGCGGCTCGGGGCGGCGCGCTGCCGGTCTGGACGATCGACTGGCGCAGGCCGTCGAGGCCGGTCAGCCAGCGGCGGATCTCACCGGCCTCCTCCAGGGTGCGTGGCGAGTGGGTGGCGTCGAGCGCCCCCACGGCCGCCAGCACGCGCTTGCGGACGGCGTTGACGGCGTCACGCTGGGTGTTGAGCTGGGCGCGGCGGGAGGCGCGGCGGCCCTCGGCGATGTACCACGCCGTGAGCGTCCGCTCCTTGCCGAGTTCGTCGGACATCGCGCCGACGGTCTGCACCAGCTCCGCGATCTGGGTGAGCCGGCGGTACTCGGCGCTGGTGGCGATCGAGTTGGCCAGCTGGACACCGGCGAGGAGCACGCCGACGACGGTGGGGATGAGGATCAGCGCGACCAGCCTGGTGCGCACACGCCAGTTCCCCAGCCGGAACCGGCCGCCTGCGTACTCCTCCGGCCTGGTGTGCCTGGGGTTATCGGTCCTCACTGACTCTCGCAACCTCTCGCCGTACGTGCTCGATAAACCTGACACGCTTGGGGCGCATGGGATTCGTGCGGGCTGGGTAATTGGAACACAACCCGTACCAGATCAGCCAACCGGACATATCCCATCAAATGCGACCAGACGTGCCGTTGGAGTCGCATATCACCGCGCGTCTTTCTCAGGCGGGCCGGAACGAGTCTCGCTCCGCCGGCGCCGCGTGCTTGACCATCAGGTGACGGGTCACCGAGTATTCCTGCACCGCCTCCTGGCTCATGTCCTTGCCGAACCCGCTGCCCTTGACCCCGCCGTGCGGAGCCTCGCTGGCGATGGGCAGGTGGTCGTTCACCCATGTCACGCCCACGTCGAGACGGTGCGAGACCCGCATCGCCCGGGCGACGTCGCGCGACCACACCGAGGAGGCCAGGCCGTAGCGCGTGTCGTTGGCGAGCCGGACGGCCTCGTCCTCGCCGTCGAAGGGGAGGACCACGAGGACGGGGCCGAAAAGTTCTCCTTGTACGATATCGCTCTTCTGATCTACCCCGGTCACCAGAGTCGGCGGGTAGTAGAACCCGGAACCCTCGGCGGGAGCGCCGCCGTGGAGCACCCGACCGCCCGCACGCTGCACGAACCCGTGCACGCGGTCGCGGTGCGCCGCCGAGATCAGCGGTCCGATGTCGGTGGCGGGGTCCCACGGATCTCCGGTCACGATTTCGGCAAGAGTCGCCCGGATCGCCTCCACCGCCTCGTCGTGGACGCGCCGGTCGACGTAGACACGCGTGGCCGCCGTGCAGTCCTGGCCCGTGTTGTACGTCGCGCCCATCGCCACGCCGGTCGCCATCGCGGCCAGGTCTGCGTCGTCGAACACCAGCGCGGGCGCCTTGCCGCCGAGCTCCAGGTGCACCCGCTTGAGCGTCCGGGCCGCGCCCGTCATGACGGCCCGGCCCGTCTCGGTGGAACCCGTGACGCTGACCATGTCCACGCCCGGGTCGGTGACGAGCGCCTCCCCCACCTCGGCGTCGCCCGTGACGACCTGCACCAGGCCGCGCGGCGCGCCCGCCTGGGCGAACAGCTCGGCCAGCCGCAGCGTGGAGCGCGGCGTCTGCGGGGCGGGCTTGATCACCACCGCGTTGCCCGCGGCGATGGCCGGGCCGAGCTTCCAGACGGCCATGACCAGCGGGAAGTTCCACGGCGCGATCGACCCGACGACGCCGACGGGCCGGCGCACCATGATCGAGGTGTAGCCGCGGCTGAACACCCCGGCGCCCGTGCCCTCCAGCGAGCGGGCCGCCCCCGCGAAGAAGCGCAGGTTGTCCACCGCGAACGGCAGCTCGCCGTCGCGTACGACGGCGGCCGGCTTGCCGGTGTCCTCCACCTCCAGCCGGGTCAGCTCGTCGGCGTCGGCCTCGACCAGGTCCGCCACGCGCAACAGCAGCCGCGCGCGCTCCGCCGGGGTCGCCTCGGCCCACTCGGCGAAGGCGGCGCGGGCCTCGCCCACGATCCGCGCCACGTTCTCGACGGAGGTGTCCGGGACGCGGTCCGTGGGGGCGCCGGTCGCCGGGTTGATCAGTTCGCGCATGGTTCCTGTTCCTGGCCGGTCGTTCCTGACCGGCCGTTACTCCTGACCGGCCGTTGTTCCTGGCCGGTCGTTGTTCCCGACCGGCCGTTACTGCTTGCCGGTCGTCGTTCCTGGCCGAGCCGTTATTTCTGGCCGGTCGTTATTCCTGGCCGGTCGTTATTCCTGGCCGAGCCGCTCGATGAGGTCGGCCGCCTTGCGCAGGCCGTCGCGGCGGCGGATCTCCTCGCCCGCGGCCTCCAGCCGGGCGCGCAGCTCGGTGTCGCCGAGCAGGCGGTCGAGCGCGCCCGTCAGCTCCTCGTCGCCGAAGGCGTAGGTGGACAGCCGGACGCCGTAACCGAGCTCGTGGACGCGCTGGGCGTTGTCGTACTGGTCCCAGAACAGCGGCAGGAGGATCATCGGCTTGCCGAAGTGCAGCGCCTCGGTGGTGGTGTTGTTGCCGCCGTGGGTGATGACCAGGTCGCAGAGCGGGATGATCTTCGTCTGCGGCACGAACTCGGCGCCCCACATGTTGTCGGCCAGCTTGATCTCCTCGTGCAGCGGGCCCTTGGAGACGATGAACTGGTGCGGCGTGGTGGCCAGCACGTCGATCACCCGCTGCATCAGCTCCACGTCGGAGGAGCCGAGCGAGCCCAGCGAGAAGTAGACCAGCGCGCCCTCGCCGCGCGGGAAGGGCAGCTCGAACGGCTCGTCGGTCTCCCGGACGGACGAGTCGAGCCGGTGCCACGTGGGGCCCAGCGGACGCTCGGCCGTGTAGTCGAGGATCTCCGGGAAGACGTAGAGGTTCAGGTCGCCCTCGTGGATGAAGTCGAGGTCGGGCAGCGGCTCGGTGCCCTGCTCGACGCTCCACTCGTTGAAGGCGCTCCACAGCTCGCGGTGGGTGCGCTCGTACTCCGCCCGGAAGGCGTCCCATTCGCCGCGGTCGTCCGCGGGCAGGCCGGAGAAGACCGGCGCGACGTTCTCGCCGCGCACCTCCAGCGGGTTGCAGGAGACGATGCGGACGAACTTGCGGCCCGCGGTGAGCAGGGCCGGGAACGTGATGACGTTGTCCTCGACGATGACGTCCGGCTGGACGCGCTCGATGATCTCCTTGAGGCGCGGCTCGCAGTACTTCACGCCGTCGATGAGCGACTCCCAGATCGGCTTGGTGACCGTCTCCAGCTGCTCCAGCGTGCTCTTGCGGTACTCGGGCGCGGTCTCGCGGATGAAGTCCTTCCAGAACTGACCCGCGTCCTGCTCCTCCTCGGCCGGCGGCGCGAGGTCGACCAGGTCCTCCTCGAAGCCGAGGGCCTCCAGCTTGCCCTTCCAGGAGGCCTCCGCGGCGAAGACGACGCGGTGGCCGCGGCGGCGCAGGATGTCGCCGATGCCGATGCAGTTGTTGGTGGGCCCGTAGGCGCTTTCTGGCATGAACAGGATCGTGAGAGACATCACGTTACTCCGGAGGGGGCGAACTAGTTGAACGTGAATTCAAATACTCATCTAGCGTAGAGGTCAACTTCAAGGCACTATGGTCACGGCTTCCTGAATGGGAGGCGAACAGCTCGGGGGAACGAGGTGGTGAGCATGGCCCAGCGCAAGAGCCGCACCGACCGGCGCATCGACCTGATCGAGGCGGCGCGCCGCGCCATCATCCGCCACGGCATCGACGGCGTCCAGCTCTCGCACGTCGCCGAGGAGGCGGGCCTGACCTCGGGCGCCGTGCTCTACCACTACCCCGACCTCAGCGAGCTGCTGGTCGAGGCGCAGCACGCCGGGATGGAGCGCTTCTACGAGCAGCGGCTGCGCCGGCTCTCCACCGTGACCGACCCGGTCAAGAAGCTCGTCATGACGATCCGCTCCGGGCTGCCCACCGGGCCGCTCGACCCCGACGTGCGCCTGCTCAACGAGCTCGGCGGCGCCGCCGGCCGCAACCGGGTCTACGGGGTGCTGCTCACCTCCCTGTACGACCGGCAGGTGTCGATGTACCAGTCGATCCTGGACACCGGCTCCGCGCTCGGGGTGTTCCGGCTGAGCGGCGACTCGCAGTCGCTGGCACGCAACCTGGTGGCCCTGGAGGACGCCTACGGCTACCGCATCACGGCCAGGCACCCGGTGATCGGCCCCGAGGAGGCGGCCGAGCTGATCCTGTCCTACGCGCGCACGGCGACGGGCAACGACCTGGTGCACTGAGCCCGTCGCGATGGAGCCGGTTCCGGGGTGGCCGGTTCTCCGGGGGACGGTTCTCCGTGGGGCGGTCATGGCGTGGCGGGGATGACGACGGCGTCACCGGCGTCCCAGCCGAGCCGCACCTTGGCGCCCGGCTGCACGGCGCTGGCGCCCTGCACGGCCACCAGCACCGGCTTGGCGTGGCCCGGCACCTCCACCGAGAGGTGCGAGACGCCCCCGTAGAAGCTGACGTCCAGCACGCTGCCCTCAAGCGCCTCGACGGGCTCCCCGGACTCGGCGTCGCCGGCGTTCCCGTCGGCCGGGTCGCCGGACCGGTGGAGGACGATCTGCTCGGGCCGGACGCACAGCAGCGCGGCGGCGCCCTCCTCCAGCTCCTCCAGCGGGGTCCCGGCCAGCTCCCCAAGCTCGCCCGCGTCCACCCCGCCCGTGCGGGCCGTTCCGCGGAACAGGTTGTTGGCGCCGACGAAGCCCGCGACGAACGGGCTGCGCGGCCGCTCGTAGAGGGCGACCGGCTCGTCCACCTGGCGGACGCTGCCGCTGTCGAAGACCGCGATCCGGTCCGCCAGCGACATGGCCTCCTCCTGGTCGTGCGTGACGACCACGAACGTGATGCCGACCTCGTGCTGCAGCCGCTTCAGCTCCAGCTGCATGTCGGCGCGGACCTTCTTGTCCAGCGCCGACAGGGGCTCGTCGAGCAGCAGCAGGCGGGGCCGCTTGACGATGGAACGGGCCAGGGCGACGCGTTGGCGCTGGCCGCCGGACAGCTGCGCCGGCTTGCGGTCGCCGTGCGCCGACAGGCCCACGGTCTCCAGCACCTCGCCGACGCGCCGCCGGATCTCCTCGCGGGGCAGCTTCTCCCGCTCCAGGCCGTAGGCCACGTTCTTGGCCACGGTCATGTGCGGGAACAGCGCGTACGACTGGAACATGAGGCTGATCGGCCGCCGGTTCGGCGGCAGCGCGAGCAGGTCGTCGCCGTCGAGCGTCACCGTGCCGTCGTCGGGCGTCTCGAACCCCGCGATGATGCGCAGCAGCGTCGTCTTGCCGCAGCCGGAGGGGCCGAGCAGCGCGAAGAACTCGCCCTGCCCGATCTCCAGGGACACGCCGTCCAGCGCGGTGACCTGGCCGAACCTACGGGTGATGCCGTCAATCTTGAGCACGTGCTTCGCCGATCTTGGTCATGCGCTGGCCCGCGATCACCGCGGTGAAGCTCACCAGCAGGAGGATCGCGCCGAGCGCGTTGATCTCGGGGGTCACCCCGAACCGGATCATCGAGTAGATGACGATCGGCAGCGTCTGCTGGAGGTTGCCGATCGTGAAGAAGGCGATCACGAACTCGTCGAGCGACAACGTGAACGCCAGCATCGCGCCCGCCACGATGCCCGGGGTGAGCTGCGGGAGCGTGACCCTCATGAAGGTGGTGACCGGTCCCGCGCCGAGGTCGCGCGAGGCCTCCTCCAGCGACGTGTCGGTGTTCGTCAGGCGGGTGCGGACCACCGCCGCGACGAACGCCATCGCGAACACACCGTGCGCGAGGATCACCGAGTACAGGCCCAGCGTGAGTTGAATCAGACCGTAGAAGAGCAGCAGGCCGATCGCGAGCACGAGGTCCGGCAGGACGGCCGGCATGAGCGCGACCGCGTCCAGCGTGCGGGAGCGGGTGTGCCGGGCCAGGCCGACGGCCAGCAGCGTGCCGAGCACCGTGGCGATCACGGTGGAGCCCGCCGCCACGATCAGCGTGTTCAGCAGGCCGTCGAGGACCCGCTGGTCCTGGGCCAGCACGCCGTACCACTTGAGGCTGAAGCCCTCGTAGGTGTAGGCCGACTTGCCGGAGTTGAACGACATCGCGACGACCACGGCGATCGGCGCGTACAGGAAGACGATCGTCACCCAGAACGGGACGTACAGGAGCCTCGACCTACGCACGGCGCGCCGCCCATGCCTGCACCAGGAGCAGCACGATGAGCACCGCGACCAGCGCGAGCGTCAGCGCGGAGCCGAACGGCCAGTCACGCGCCTTGAGGAACTCCGTGCGGATCAGGTTGCCCACCATGATCGACTTGCCGCCGCCCAGCATCTCCGGGATGACGAAGTTGCCGAAGCTCGGCACGAACACGAACAGGCACCCCGTCATCACCCCCGGCACGGTCAGCGGCAGCGTCACCTTGCGGAAGGTGGTCAGCCGGGACGCGCCGAGGTTCGCCGACGCCTCGCGGAGCTGCGGGTCGAGCTTCTCGATGGCCGCGTACAGCGGCAGCACCATCAGCGGCAGGTACGAGTAGACCAGGCCGACGACGATGGCGCCCTTGTTGTAGAGCAGCTCGAACGGGCCGAGGCCGAGGCTCTTCAGAGCCGAGTTCACCAGGCCGGGGCCGTTGAGCAGGATGATCCAGGCGTACATGCGGATGATGAAGTTCGTCCAGAACGGGAGCACGATCGCGACGAGCGCGACCGTCTTCCACTTCCGCGGCAGCCGGGCGATCAGGTAGGCCGTGGGGTAGCCGAGGGCGAGCGCTATGAGCGTGGCCAGCGCCGCGATCTCCAGCGACTGGCCGAGCACCCGCAGGTAGAGCGGGTCGATCAGGCGGGAGAAGTTCTCGGTGGTGAACTCGTAGACGACCCCGCCGAAGCGGCCGCGCTGGAAGAAGACGTAGCTCAGCACCAGCGCCAGCGGCACCAGCAGCAGCACGACGAGATAGGCGAGGCCGGGGGTGAGGAAGACGAACGCGCCCAGCCGGCGCCGGCCCCTGAGGGCGGTCGCCGGCCGGGTCCTGACCGGGGACATCACTGCGTCACTGCGCCGTGACCTCGGTCGACAGGCGCGTGTACTTGGTCGACGCCTGACCCAGGTCGATGATCGACTCGCCGTTGAGCAGCTCGGCGGGCTTGATGCCGAGCAGGGAGCCCTTGGGCGGGTTCACCTTGTCCATGGCGGCCTTGTTGGGCACCTTGTAGTTGATGTTCTCGGCCGCCCAGCTGTGGATCTCGGGGTCGAGGATGTAGTTGATGAGGGCGTGCGCGGCCTCCTTGTTCTTGGAGGACTTCATGATCACCATGGTGTCCACCCAGAGGTCGCTGCCCTCCTTCGGCACGGCGAACTTGATGTTCTGCTTCTCGTCGGTCGTCGGGCACCAGCCGTCCCACGCCTCGACCATGACGGCCTCGCCGCTCTTCAGCTTGTCGCCGAACGTGGTGTCGTCGTAGTTGAGCAGGTGCGGCTTGGCCTTGAGGAGCAGCTCCTTGGCCTTCGCGATCTCGTCGTCCTTGTCGGTGTTGACCGAGTAGCCGAGCGACTTGAGCGCGGGCAGCGCCAGCCAGCGCTCGGTGGTCATCATGGTGACCTTCTTGTCGGCCCAGGACGGCGGGTTGAGGATGTCGTTCCAGCTCTTCGGCTCGGCCTTCACCAGGTCGCTGCGGTAGCAGATGCCGGTCGTGCCCCAGGTGTAGGGCACGGAGTACTTGTTGCCCTTGTCGTAGGAGAGCTGGGTGGCCTCGGGGTAGAGGTTCGACAGGTTGGGGATCAGCTCGGGGTGGATCGGCTCCAGCAGGCCCTGCTCGTTGAGTGCCTGGGCGTACTGGCCGGACACGAAGGCCACGTCGATGCCGCTGTCGCCGCCGGCGGTGAGCTTGGTCATCGCCTCTTCGTTGGTGGCGTGCAGGGTGACCTTCAGGTCGGTGACCTTGAGCTTCTCCTTGACCTTGACGGGCAGCTCCTCCGGCGTGTAGCCGTCCCACACCGTGACGGTGAGCGACTGCTTGCTCAGGTCCGCGTTGGGGTTGAGCTGGTCGGCCTCTGCTTTCGCCGCCGAACCCGCGCCGCTGCTCGACGACTCACCACCGCACGCCGCCACGGCGAGCGCGAGGCCGGCCACCGCTACGACGGCCGGAAGACGACGGGTGAACCGGAATCGGGACAAGGCCGCTACTCCTTCTGATGACAAGGGACGAGGGGTCGCGCGACCAACGGACACGGCAGACCAGAGCAGGAGTGTTGCAGCAGAAATCAACATGAGCAAGACTTTTGCGGACATTGCCACCTGGAAGTTTGGTCATGCTGTTGAATCCCGATTCAATATGGGACCGGTTGATCTCGGTGGGTGAGAATCCCCTCACCCAGCGGGACCGCGGCCTCACAGCTGCGCTCGTCGCGTCGTTGGCGGACGACGTGCCCGCACCCTTCGCCGTACGCCGGCTCGGCCCGCTGCCCAGCCTCTCGCACCGCGAAGCCGCCGCCGACACCGGGGTCCCGGTCGAACGCGACTTCGGAGAGCACGTCGATCAGACAAACTATTCGGTGGTGGTGAGTGATCGGGTCGTCGTCAAGTGGCTGACACCCCCGGCACCGATGCCGCATCCCGCCCCTGACGTCCTCGCACACCTGGCCGCGACCGGTTTTCGGGAGATCGCTCCGCCGTTCGCCGCCCTGACTCTTCACGAAAAGTCCGGCCAGGTGCTGCTGCTGGCACTCGTGACCGGCTACTTGCCGGGGGCGCGCGACGGGTGGGAGTGGTGCGTGGACGAGGCCGAGGCGGGACGCGCCGCGTTCGCGGCGGACCTCGGCCGCCTGACCGCCGACCTGCACACGGCCCTGTCCACCTTCCACCCCGGCGACCCGTCCGCCCTCCGTCCCGCGGACCTGGCCGGACCCGTGCCCGAGGCGTCTCGCGGTCCGGCGGCCGGACCCGTGCCCGAGGCGTCTCGCGGTCCGGCGGCCGGGTACGGGGCGCGGGCTGAAGGGGCGCTGCGGGAGGCGCTGGAGCTGACCGGCGGCGAGGACGGCGCGTGGCTGGCCGCGCGGGAGGCCGATCTGCGCCGCGAGCTGGAGCCCCTGCACCGGCCCGCCGGCTCCGCGCCGCTGATCCGCATCCACGGTGACCTGCACGTGGGCCAGATCCTCCGCTGGCGTGACGGCTACGCCGTGATCGACTTCGACGGCAACCCGACCGTGACCGGCGCCGAGCCGTACCAGCCTGCCGCCCGCGACGTCGCCCAGCTCGCCACCAGCCTCGAACACGTCGCCCAGGTCGCCGTCAGGAGGCGCGGCACGCCGCCCGCGGCCGCCGCCCGCTGGGCCCGCGAGGCCCGCGACGCCATGCTGGCCGCCTACCGCCTCCGCCTGGCCGAGCGCGGACGGCCGGAGCTGCTCGACGAGACGCTGCTGCGGCCGTTCGAGATCGAGCAGGAGTGCCGGGAGCTCGTCTACGCGGCCCGCCACCTGCCGCGCTGGCGCTACGCCCCGATGGGCGTCCTGCGCACCTGGTACCCATGACCTCCCACGACCACCCCGCCCAGGCGGCGCCCGAGACACCCGGCGGACGCCGCTCCCACGCGGCGTCCGTGACATCCGCGAGACCCGACCCTTCCGAGCATCACCTGGAGATCCGTTGAACCCCGAGCTGTTCCTGGCCGACCTGGAGGCCAAGCCCGCCGCCCTGGAGGCGCTGGCCGGCGAGCTGGCCGCCGGCGACCCGTTCGAGGGCCTGCCGGGCGACGTCGAGCGGGTGCTGTTCCTCGGCATGGGCAGCTCCCGTTACGCCGCCGGCGTGGCCGCCCTCCGGCTGCGCGCCGCCGGGATCGACGCCTACGCCGACTACGCCTCGGCCGCCGCCACCTACCCCGCCACCCCCGGCACGCTGGTCGTGCCGATCTCGGCCACGGGCGGCAGCCGGGAGACCCTCGACGCGCTCGCCCGCTACACCGGCACCGAGGTGTTCCTCGCGGCCCTCACCAACGCCCCCGGCTCCGCCGTGACCGAGGGCGCCGGCCTGGTGGTGCCGATGCGGGCGGGCGAGGAGCGCGGCGGCGTCTCCTGCCGCACGTTCCAGCACACGCTGGCGCTCCTGCTCGCACTGGAGTCGCGCCTCACCGGCACCTCCCGCGACCTGCCCGCCCTCGTCCGCCGCGCCGCCGAGGCCACGGCCGACCTGCTGGACCGCAGGAAGGAATGGCTGCCCGTGGCGCTGGAGCTGCTGGAGGGCCCGCACGGCGTCTACGCCGTCGCCCCCGCCGAGCGGCTGTCGTCGGCCGAGCAGTCGGCGCTCATGGTCCGCGAGGGCCCGCGCCGCCCCGCCGACGCCTGCGAGACCGGGGACTGGGCGCACGTGGACGTGTACCTGACCAAGACCCTCGACTACCGCGCCCTGCTCTTCCCGGGCTCCCGCTACGACGAGCAGGCCATGGACTGGGTGCGGCAGCGCGGCTCGACGGTGCTGGCGGTGGGCGGCGACGTGCCGGGGGCCGCGGCGTCGATCCGCTACCGGCACGACGACGACCCCGAGGTCGCGCTGCTGACCGAGACGCTGGTCGCCGAGATCGTCGCCGCCCGCTGGTGGGCCGCGGCCTCCTGACCGTCGCCGAGAGGGCCGCCGGCCTCGTCCTCGGCCGCGACCCGCTGCCGACGGAGCCCGTCCCGTTCCACCGCCGCCACCCTCACTCCGGCGGTGGGGTCTCCGGAGCGTCCGTTAACGTACGGTGTACCGTACGGAGGGTGACGACCGAGTACGTCGGCAGGGGTGACCCCGCGCGCAGCCTCGCGCTGCTGTGGCGGACCAGCGAGCGCGCCAGCCGCAAGGGCAAGCCCGACCTGAGCGTGGACCGGATCGTGCGGGCCGCCATCGAGGTGGCGGACGCCGAGGGGCTCCAGGCGCTGTCCATGCGCCGCGTGGCCGAGCGGCTGGGCGTCGGGACGATGTCGCTGTACACGTACGTGCCGGGCAAGCCGGAGCTGTTCGACGTCATGCTCGACACCGTGTACGGCGAGATCGACCGGTCCGAGGACCTGCCCGGCGGGTGGCGGGAGCGGCTGGAGCACATCGCCCGCCAGAACTGGACGCTCTACCTGCGCCACCCCTGGCTGGCCCAGGTGGCGACCAGCCGCCCGGTGCTCGGGCCCAACGGCACGGCCAAGTACGACCACGAGCTGCGCGCCGTCGACGGGATCGGGCTGACGGACGTCGAGATGGACGCGGTGGTCACGCTGGTGACCGGGTTCGTCCACGGCACGGCCCGGGGCGCGGTGGAGGCGTCGCAGGCCGAGAGCGAGACCGGCATGTCCGATGCCCAGTGGTGGGCGGCGCACGCGCCGTTCCTCAACCGCGTCGCCGACGCGAGCCGCTTCCCGACGGCCACCCGGGTGGGTCAGGCGGCGGGCGAGGCCATGGGGACGGCCTACAGCGCGGAGCGCGCCTTCGAGTTCGGCCTCCAGCGCGTCCTGGACGGCATCGAGGCCCTGGTGGCCCGCCGCGCGTCCGCCCCCTGACCGAGCCGCCGGGTCAGCGCAGGGCCGCGGGGGCGGTGGCGGCGGACAGGAGGACCTCGTGCTGCCCGGCGGTGGGCGGCCGGGTCCAGGTGAGCCCCGGGCCGCCGGCGGCGACCACGTGGGACACGACGGCGCGCAGCAGCGCCTCCACGGGCGCGCCCGCCTGCTCCTCCCGCGCCTCCCGGTAGCGGTCCAGCACCCGGGCCAGGTCGATCATGACGGTGTTCTCCGCGTCACCGGCTGTGTCGCCCCCGGCCGGGGCCCGCACGGTCAGGAGCAGGAGGCCGGTCCCGTCCTCGGCCTTCCAGGCGGTGATGCCGGCCGAGGGCGGGGCGCACACGATCTCGCGGACGGCCTCGGCGAAGCGCCGGCCGTCCATGCCGTCCGCCGTTCCGCTCAGCCAGCCGGCGCGCAGGTGGAGCACGCCCGGCCCCTCCGCGGCGCCGTGCTCGGCGACGAGGTCGCGGACCGTGCCCTCCGGGTCGTGCAGGGCCGCCTCGCCACGGGCCGCGAAGGCCTCGGCCAGCGGATGGAGCGAGATGGCCCGGGGCGGCCCGGCGGTGACGATCACGGCCTGGGCCATCTCCAGGAGCGGGGCGCCGGCCTCGTCGTGGAAGGCCCGCAGGCCCTCCGTGAACGCGGTCCCGGCCTCCGCGTCGAGCACCGGGCCCCACGCGTGCCCAGGGGCCTCCTGGGCCCCTCCAGGGCCGTCCTGAGCGGCGGAACGATCACGGCGCAGCCACCAGGTGAGCGCCACGGCCACGGCGACGGCCGAGACGGCGAGCGCGATCCACACCATACGGTCCACTCCCCTCCCCATCGAAGCCCCCGTCGGGCTCCCCATCGGACAGGGCCTAGCAGCGTAATGGCGATCACGACCCGCCCACCTCCTATTTCCCGAAATGTCGTGAAATAGGAGGTGAATGGGGGGTTTCCGGCCGGAAGGCCGGCGTGGCGGTGGGCTAGGAGACCGGCGCGGCGCGGAGCCGTACGACGTGCTCGACCAGCGAGATCAGCGTCGCCTTCACCGAGTCGCGGTTACGCGCGTCCGTACGGACGATCGGCACGTGCGGCGACAGCGCCAGCGCCTCGCGCACCTCGTCCTCGGAGTGCAGGAACTGCCCGTCCCAGCCGTTGACGCCGACCACGAACGGCAGCTTCGCCTCCTCGAAGTAGTCGATCGCCGGGAAGCTGTCGGCCAGCCGGCGCGTGTCGAGCAGCACGACGGCACCGATGGCGCCGCGCACGAGGTCGTCCCACATGAACCAGAACCGGTGCTGCCCGGGCGTGCCGAACAGGTACAGGATCAGGTCGCGGTCGAGCGACAGGCGGCCGAAGTCCATGGCCACGGTCGTCGTCTGCTTGTTGGGGGTCATGCCGAGGTCGTCGATGCCCGCGGACGCGTCGGTCATCACCGCTTCCGTGGTCAGCGGAAGGATCTCGGACACCGCCCCCACGAACGTCGTCTTGCCGACGCCGAACCCGCCCGCGACGACGATCTTCGTCGACGTGAGGCCGGGGCTAGAGCCTGCGAAGTCCACTGAGCACCCTTTCGAGCATGTTGAGGTCTGGCTGTCCCTGGCTGAGGCGTGGCTGGTGCAGGCGGACAAGCCCTTCGTCGGACATGTCCGCCACAAGCACCCTCGCCACGCCCAGCGGGACCCGGAGCAAGGCCGAGATCTCGGCGACCGACCGGAACGTACGGCAGAGCTGCATGATGGCCTCCTGCTCGGGAGTCAGCAAGGCCATCTCGTCGTCCGGTATGGACATGGACGAGATCAGCGTCTCCATCGCGAGGTGATAGCGAGGCTCCGAACGGCCGCCGGTCACCGCGTACGGACGGAACAGGGGCTCGTCGTCCCCGTTGCCGTCAGTGCCGTACACGACCCTCTCCCATCAGTGTCATCGCCTCACCGTGTCCTGGCAGCCTGGAGCTCCGCGCGCAGGGCCGGCGTCAGCGCCTGGCCCGCCCGGTCGACCAGCAGCGTCATCTGGTACGCCACCAGCCCCATGTCGCAGTCGGGCGCGGCCAGCACGGTGATCACCGAGCCGTCGCTGATCGCCATCACGATGAGCAGCCCGCGCTGCATCTCGACGACCGTCTGCGTGACGGAGCCGCCCTCGAACACGCGGGACGCGCCCACGGTGAGGCTCAGCAGGCCGGCGGACACCGCCGCGAGCTGGTCCGCACGGTCCGGCGGGAAGCCCTCGGAACTCGCCAGGCAGAGACCATCGGCCGAGACGACGACCGCGTGCGCCACGCCCGGCGTGTTGCGCACGAAGTCCGTGATCAGCCAGTCGAACCGATGCGCCTCATGGCTCAGCGTCGTCACGCGTCCTCCCTGGAAAGACGCTCGCTCACTCTTGTTCCTCCTGTTCGCGTACTTCCGCCCGTCCCCGGCGCACTCCCTGCTGGAAGCTGGCCATCCGGCTGCGCATCCGGTCAGCGGAGACCGGTGGCGCCGGCGCCTGCCGCTGCTGCCGTTGCGGCTGCGCGGCCTGCGAGCCGGCCGTACCTGGGACCAGGTTGGCCTTGGGGGTGCGCTTGGGCAGCCCGGCGGCGGTGATGCCGCCGAGACTGGGGTCGCTGGCCGCGGCCGCCGCACGCCAACCGGCGTCCGCGGCCGTTCGCCACGCTTCCTCCCCAGAGACTACGGCTTGCGATGGGTTGTGCTCATCACGGCCGGGCGCCGAGGTCGCCTGCTCGCCCGGCGGGCGGCGGAACCAGGCCGACTCCACCGAGGCGAAGATCGGCAGGTACTCCTCCTGGCCCTTGTCCATCGGGGACACGTCCACCGAGGGCGGCGACTCGGGTCTGCGCACGTCAGCGGTGCTGTACCCCGAGGCGGCCGGTGCCGGCGGCGGCGTCTGGAACGCGCCATTACCACTTCCGGCTCCCGGGAAGCCCTCACGGCTGGGGAAGCTCTCACGGCTCGCAAATCCGTCGCGGCTCGGGAACGCGTCGCGGCTGGGGAGGGGCTCCCGGCTGGGGAAGGGGTCCCGGCTCGGCATGTCCTCGCGGCCAGGGAGGTCCTCCCTGCGGGGCAGGCCCTCCCTGCGGGGTCCCCGGGTGCCGGGGGCCGGCGGGGCCGACGGGAAGCCGCCGGCGCCCTCCTGACCGGGATGGGACGGGAAGCCACCGGGCGCGTCGGGGCTCGGGTACGAGGGGAAGCCGCCGGTGTCGTACGACGGCTGCCGCAGGGCGCCGCCGTCGGTGTCGGCGGTGAAGGGCGGCCCGCCGGGCCGGCCCGTGCCGTTGCCCGCGGTGCCGAAGGAGTCGAGGCTGCCGAAGGAGCGGAAGGAGCCGTTCTGCGCGGGCGTGCCGTGCCGCCCGCCGGCCCCGCTCCCGCCCGGTCCGCCGGCGCCACTGCCCGCCAGAGCGGGTCCGCCGAGCCCCGGACCGGCCAGGCCAGGACCGGTGAGACCCGTACCGGCCAGACCAGGGCTGGTCAGGCTGGAGCCGCCGAGGCCGGGCCCGCGGCCCGCCGGGGCGACGCCGGCCGGGTCGCCGCTGCCCGCGAACGCGGGGCGCTGCGGCAGCGGCGGCTGGGAGCCGTCGGCGACGAGCGCCGGAGGCAGCAGCACCATGGCGATCAGGCCGTTGCCGTCACCCTTGCGGAGCTGGACGCGGATGCCGTGGCGCAGGGCCAGCCGTCCGACCACGAACAGGCCCATGCGCCGCGAGACCGACACGTCCACGACGGGCGGCTCGGCGAGGCGGCGGTTGGCCTCGGTCAGCTCGTCCTCGGTCATGCTGATGCCGGCGTCGGTCACCGACAACAGCGCGCCGCCGCCCTCGATGAGGCTGCTCGTCACGGAGACCTGGGCGTTGCTCGGGGAGAACTGCAGGGCGTTCTCGACCAGCTCGGCCACGAGGTGGACGAGGTCGTTCGCGGCGCTGCCGACCACCGAGGTGCCCCGGTGGACCTTCACCTGGACGCGCTCGTACCCCTCGACCTCCGACAGGGCGGCGCGCACGACGTCCACGAGCTTGGCCGGCTGGCTGCGCCGGCGGGAGGGCTCGTGGCCGGCGAGGACCAGGAGGTTCTCGGAGTTGCGCCGCATGCGGGTGGCCAGGTGGTCGAGCTTGAACAGGTCGGCCAGCCGGCCGCCGTCCTGCTCGCCCTTCTCCAGGCCGTCGATGAGGGAGATCTGCCGCTCGACCAGCGTCTGGGTGCGGCGCGAGAGGTTGACGAACATCGAGCTGATGTTGCCGCGCAGCTCGGCCTCCTCGCCCGCCAGCCGGACGGCCTGCCGGTGGACCTGGTCGAAGGCCTTGGCCACCTCGCCGATCTCGTCGCTGCCCTCGACGTCGATCGGCCGTACCTCCGGCACCACGTCGCCGTTGAGGCGCAGCTTGCGGACCACGTCCGGCAGCCGGAAGCCGGCGATCTCCAGGGCCTCGGTGCGCAGCCGGCGCAGCGGGGTGACCATGGAGCGCGCGATGGCGACGGTGAGCAGCGCGACGAGCAGCAGGAGGGCGAGGATGAGGACACCGGCGATGACCGCGTTGCGCACCTCGGCGTCACGCAGCTCGGTGCCGCGCAGGGCCAGCTTCTTGTTGATCTCGGCCTCCACCGTGTGGAGGGCGCTGATCGTGGTGGCGTTGTCGCTGAACCACTGGTCGGCGGCCGAGATCTTGCCGGGGTCGGTCGAGGCGAGCAGGTTCTGCCGGATGCGGACGCCCGGCTCCTTGCCGCTGGCCAGCGTGATGGCGCGCGACTTGATCAGCTCGGTGTTGTAGTACTCCGGCCTGGTCAGCGCCTTCTGCAGGCGGATGGCGACCTGGGGGCCGGCCTCCTGGCCGACGGTGGTGATGTCGGAGCGCTGGGCGGCGTTGGAGGCGATGAACCGCTCGACCTCCTTGGCGTCCATGCTCCCCGGGTTGTAGTAGCCCTTGAGGAGCTGGACGCGCTGGCGGGAGATCTCCTCCTTGGCGCGCGCGATGGCGCCCAGCGCGCGGAACTGGCCGATGATCTGCGAGTCGTCGCTGAGCAGGCTCAGCTCGTCGTGCAGGCGGAGCAGCGTGTCGAGCAGGGTGTTGTAGCGCGTGGTGTCGCGCTGGCCCTCGGCGCGGGTGCGGGGCAGCTGGCGGATGTCGAGCCGGGCCCGCTTGACGACGTCGAGGACGCGGACGCCGTACGAGTCGTCCATGGCGTTCATGTCGGCCTGGACGGTCTTCACGAGCTGGTCGACGGCGGCCTTGCGCTCGGCGTACGGCTTGGCGAGCTTCCTGCGCAGGGCCCTGCCGGCGTCGACCCAGCCGCCGCCCGTGTCCCGCTCCAGGCCCACGGCCTGGACGAGGTCGCGGATGTGGCCCGCGTCCTCGGCGGCGCGGATGGTGCGCTCGTAGTCGCTGATGCTCTGGATCGAACCGACCACGCGGGCGCCCCCCAGCGCCACGCAGACGACGGTGGGAACCAGGATGAGGGCGGTCAGACGCCATCTCACGCGCCAGTTGCGCAGCCCGAGCCGAGGCGATGGGGATCGCCCCTCGCGGCCCCGCCCGGCGGCCTGGCCGCTGTCGGAGTTCCCCGTAGTCACTGCTTCCGCAACCCCTCAATCAATCCCGCGCTCCACGGGCCGTAGGACGTCCACAAGGTATCCGCAGCATGGGACTACCTACGCAAATCGGATGCAATCGTTACATATGTGACCAGTCCCGTCGTGAGTGGTTCAGCGCAGTGCCGCCAGCACCAGATCGCGGACCTGGCCCCGCTGCGCGTCGTCACTGAGGGGACGTCCGGCGCGATCGACCACGTAGAAGACGTCCACCGCCTCCGCGCCGAGAGTCTCCACGCGAGCCGCTCTCACGTCAAGACCACACTCACCGAACGCCCGTCCGATGCGCCACAGGAGTCCCGGCCTGTCATGGGCCCTGACTTCCACCACCGTGGCGGTCGCCGAGGCGTCGTCCACCAAGGTCACACGGGGTGGCGCGACCGGAACACGAGAGGGCCTCACGTACCGGCTCCGGCGGGCCAGCCGTTGCTCGATGTCAAGACGGCCGGCAAGGACGAGACGGAGGTCGGCTTCCAGCGTGGCGGGGTCCGGAGGTGACCCGTACTCGGGGACCACCGAGAACTCGATCACCGCGGTGGATCCCGCGGAGGCCGAGGCGGCCGAGCGGACGATCAGCCGATGGGCGGCCAGCACCCCGGCCGCGTTCCACAGCAGGCCGATGCGATCCGGGGCGACGACCGTGACCGCGCCGCCGTTGACGCGGACCGCTCCGCCGCCGTGCCGGGCCAGGGCTGCCTGCTCCGGGGACAGGGTGGGCGCCTTGGGCGGCGGCGAGCCCGACAGGACCGACCGGACGCGGCGCACGAGATCGGCGACCAGACCCGCCTTCCAGGCATTCCAGGCCGCCGGGCCGGTGGCGTGGCCGTCGGCCACCGCGAGCGCCGCCAGCAGGTCCAGCACCTCCCGCGTGCCGACCGTGCCCGCGACCTTCTCGATCGTCACGGGGTCGTCGAGGTCGCGCCGGGTCGCCGTCTCCGGCAGCAGGAGGTGGTGGCGCACCACGGTGGCCAGGACCTCCACGTCCGCCGGCGGCAGGCCGATGTGGGCGGCGATGTCGCGCACCACGACCTCACCCGTCGCCGAGTGGTCGCCGGGCCAGCCCTTGCCGATGTCGTGCAGCAGCGCCGCGATCAGCAGCAGGTCGGGGCGGGACACCTCACGGGTGTGGCCGGCGGCGTTCGCGGCGGCCTCGATGAGGTGCCGGTCGACGGTGAAGCGGTGGATCGGGTTGCGCTGGGGGCGGTGGCGCACGCGCTCCCAGTCAGGAAGCATCTTGACAAGGATGCCCGCCTGGTCGAGCTCCTCCCACACGGGCACGGCGGCGCGGCCAGCGCCGAGGATCGACACCAGCGCGTCGCGCGCCTCGTCCGGCCAGGGGACCGGCAGCGGAGGGGACTGAGCTGCGAGGACGGACACCGTCGCGGGCGCCAGCGGCAGCCCGGAGTCGGCCGCCGCGGCGGCCGCGCGCAGCACCAGCAGGGGGTCCTTGCGGGGGTCGGCGCCCCGGGCCAGCACCACCTCGCCGCCGTGCTCGACCACGCCGTCGGCCAGCGGACGCCGGCCGCGCGGCGCCGGCCCTGACACCAGCCTGTCAACCGTGCGCCAGGTCACGTCGAACGCGTGGGAGATCGTCCGGCCCGCCTCCGCGAGCCGCCGCATCAGCGCCTCCGCGTCGAGCAGGCCGAGCAGCCCGGCGACGGCCTCCTGCTCCTGCAGGACGAGCCGGTCGGCGCCCCGGGCTGTGACGACGTGCAGCGCGTGCCGCACGTCCAGGATGAACTCGTACGCCTCGCGGGCCCGCGGACCGGGGGCCGAGGCCACCCAGGCCGCGGCCACGGCCTGCATGGCCTGGAGGTCGCGCAGCCCGCCGCGGCCGTCCTTGAGGTCGGGCTCCAGCAGGAAGGCGACCTCGCCGCTGACCTGGGCCCGCTTGTCGGCCGCCTCACGCAGCTCGCCGAGCCTGCGCCGGGAGTCGGCCCGCCACTCGGCCAGCACCGACTCCCTGACCTTCCTGGTCAGCTCCGGGTCCCCGGCCACGTGCCGGGCCTGGATGAGGCCGAGGACCGCCTTCAGGTCGTCCCGGGCCACCGCCACGGCCTCGTCCACGGTCCGCACCGAGTGGTCGAGGCCGATGCCGGAGTCCCAGATCGGGTACCAGATGCGGTCCGCCACCCTGCCGACGTCGCCCCGGCCGCCGTGCAGCAGCACCAGATCGAGGTCGCTGCCCGGAGCCAGCTCGCCGCGCCCCAGGCTGCCGACGGCGACCAGGGAGACGTTGTCGCCGTCGCTCGCCGTTCGGAAGAGGTCCTTCAGCCAGCGGTCGGTGTCCGCGGCCCGCTCCTTGCGGGCCGCGGCGTACGAGCGAGCTTCTCCCCTCAAGACGTCCCCTCGCCGGGCTCCGTCCGGACGCCCTCGTCTCGCTGCCGATCCATCTGCCATGCCTCGCCGATCCGGCGCGGACGCCGTCGTCCACGCCGGATGGTCCTTCCGCCTGTGCCTAGAGGGCGTCCAGGCCGCGCTCGCCGGTGCGGACGCGGATGACCGTGTCCACGGGAACCGACCAGACCTTGCCGTCGCCGATCTTCCCGGTCTGCGCGGCCTTGACGATGACGTCGATCACGTCCTCGGCGTCGTCCTCGTCCGCCAGCACCTCCAGGCGGACCTTGGGCACCAGGTCGACCTGGTACTCGGCGCCCCGGTAGACCTCGGTGTGGCCGCGCTGCCGGCCGTAGCCGCTGGCCTCGCTGACCGTCATGCCCTTGATGCCGAACTGCTCCAGGGCGGCTTTCACGTCATCGAGCTTGAAGGGCTTGATGACCGCGGTGATGAGTCTCATGCGTCCACCTTCTTAGGCGCCGGGCTGACGGCGGGCCCGCTGGGGGATGCCACGCCGGAGGCGTGGACGGTGCCGAGGTCGTAGCCGGTCTCGGCGTGGGTGGTGATGTCGATGCCGGTGACCTCCTGGTCCTCCGGCACCCGGAAGCCCATCACCTTGTCGATGATCTTGCCGAGCACCCAGGTGACGACGAAGGAGTAGCCGCCGATAGCGACCGGGCCGAGCACCTGGAGGCCGAGCTGGGTCAGGCCGCCGCCGTAGAACAGGCCCTTGTTCTGCTGCTCAAGGAAGGGGTAGGCGGCCAGGAAGCCCAGGGAGACGGCGCCGATGACGCCGCCCACCAGGTGGACGCCGACCACGTCGAGCGAGTCGTCGTAGTTGAGCTTGTACTTCAGGCCGACGGCGTAGGCGCAGACCGCTCCGGCGATCAGGCCGATGAGCAGCGCGGCCCACGGGTCGACGAAGCCACAGGCGGGCGTGATGGCCACCAGGCCGGCGACCGCGCCGGAGGCGACGCCGAGGCTGGTGGCGTGGCCGTCGCGCATCTTCTCCACGACGAGCCAGGCGCCGGCCGCGACGGCGGTGGCGATCTGCGTGTTCATGAACGCCAGGCCGGCCGTGCCGTCCACCGCGAGCTCGGAGCCGGCGTTGAAGCCGAACCAGCCGAACCACAGCAGACCGGCGCCGAGCAGGACCAGCGTCAGGTTGTGCGGGCGCATGGGCTCCTTGCGCCAGCCCTTGCGCCTGCCGAGGACCAGGGCGAGGGCGAGGGCCGCCGCGCCGGCGTTGATGTGGACGACCGTGCCGCCGGCGAAGTCCTCGATACCGAGGGTGTTCAGCCAGCCGGTGCCCCAGACCCAGTGGGCGACGGGGAAGTACACGATCGTGGCCCACACGAAGCTGAACAGCACCCAGGCGCCGAACTTCGCGCGGTCCGCGATCGCGCCGCTGATCAGGGCGACCGTGATGATGGCGAACGTCAGCTGGAAGGCCGAGAAGACCAGGCTGGGCATGCCCGTGCCGTCGCCCTTCGTCGCCGTGTTGACGAGGCTCTGCAGGCCGACGTGGTCGAGGCCACCGACGAACTGGTTCAGCCACGACATCGAATTGTCGCTGAACGCCAGCGAGTGCCCGTAGAGCACCCAGGCGATCGTCACTGTGATGATGGCGACGAACGACATCATCATCATGTTCAGGACACTCTTGGCCCTGGTCATGCCCCCGTAGAAGAACGCGAGGCCCGGAGTCATCAGCAGCACCAACGCGGTGGCCGTGAGCATCCAGGCAGTCGTGCCGCTGTCGATCTTCACGACGCGACCCTCCTTACATATGACGTGTGGCCACAGCGTGTTCGTCCGGAGTTTCATGGCTCGACCAGGTGTGTTTCGCGTTCGTGAATCTCGCCACAGTGGTGTTTCGAGGGTGTTTCGGCCTTTTCACACACGGCATTTGGGGCGCGGTGACCACTACACTTAGGTTTGCCTTACCTAAACGATCAAGGAATGCCCATGCGTCTCCGCCTGGCCGCCGCGGCCTTGCTCCCCCTTCTCGCCCTCGCCTCCTGCGGCACCTCCACGGCGCCGCAGGAGGCCGGCCCGACCCGAACCGTCAAGCACGCCATGGGCGAGACCAAGGTGCCCGCGGAGCCCAAGCGGGTCGTGGTGCTCGACACCGACAAGCTCGACACGATGGTGTCGCTCGGCCTGGCGCCGGTGGGCGCGGCGCAGGCCGCCGAGAACCAGGCGTGGCCCAAGTACCTCGGGTCCGCGCTGTCGGCCACCAAGCCGGTCGGCACGCTCCAGCAGCTCAACCTCGAAGCGATCATGGCGCTGAAGCCGGACCTGATCCTGGGCTCCAAGTTCCGCCAGGCCGCCTTCTACGACAAGCTCAGCAAGATCGCGCCCACGGTGTTCACGGAGAAGGTGGGCGTCACCTGGAAGCAGAACTTCCTGCTCGACGCCGAGGCGCTGGGCAAGAAGGAGAAGGCCGCCGAGCTGCTGTCGGCCTACGAGGCACGGGCCCGTAAGGTGGGCGCCGAGTTCACCTCGCTGAAGGTGAGCATCGTCCGCTTCATGCCGACGGAGATCCGCATGTACGGCCCGGAGTCGTTCAGCGGCATCGTCGTCGGCGATGCGGGCATCCCCCGGCCCGAGGCGCAGATGCTGGCGAGCCAGGCCGACAAGCGCTTCGGCAAGCTCAGCCAGGAGAACATCGCCCAGGCCGACGCCGACGCCGTCTTCTACAGCGCGTACGGCGACGCGGCCGCCAAGAGCCAGGCGGCGGTGACGGGCGGCCCGCTGTGGAAGAACCTCGCGGCCGTCAAGGCGGGACACGCCTACAACGTGGACGACGAGATCTGGATGCTCGGCATCGGCGTCACGGCGGCCGGCAAGATCCTCGACGACCTCGACCGCTACCTGACCCCCCTGGCCTGACCGCTTGTCCCGTCCCGCCTCGGCGGCGCTCCAGCCTGCGCGGCCGGTGGACCTATGAGCGCCGCGTGCGGAGCTTCTGGCGGTTGCCGCAGCGGCTCATGGAGCACCACCGGCGGGCGCCGGGACGCGAGGTGTCGAGGAAGATCAGGTGGCAGTTGTCCCCCGCGCACATCCGCACCCGCCCGGCTCGGGGGCCGCTGAACAGCTCGATCGCGTCGCGGGCCACCGCCGACAGGAACTGCGGCCCCGTCACGGGGTAGGCCCACCCCCTTTCCCGGTTCCCCCCGATCACCGGGGCGGGTGGCGGCGCCGCGGCCGCCTCGTTCAGCACCTGAAGGTCGTCCCCCGCCTTCCCCGCCACCTCGTCGTACGGGTCCTCGATCGGGGGCGGGACGCCCGGGAGGCCCTCGGCGCCGGCGGCCCGTACGGCCAGCCGCCAGATCGCGGCCCGCAGCCGCCTGGCCGCCGGCAGGTCGCCGGGCCCCGCCACCACCGGCCCCTCGATCCCGAGCCGCGTCCGGGCGATCCACGCCGCCAGATCCCCGGGCTCGCGCAACTGCTCCCACGGCTCCACCGCCCCGCTGAGCAGGAACTCCAGGCAGAGCGTGCCCGCGTCGAACCGGAACCGCTGCCCGTCACCGCCCGTCAGCGTCATCCCGCTCGCGCTCGCTGTCGTCCCGCTTGCGCCATCCACTCCAGCACTGTAACACTGACACCGGTTAAACCGGTGTACTCCCGACCCGAGGAGATTCCCCATGGAAGAGCTGATCGCCCTGACCGAGAAGGCGTGGGAGGCGAACAGGAACGGCGACGCCGCCTTCTACGACCGTTTCCTCACCGCCGACGTGGTGAGCGTCTCCCCCTGGGGCGTGGTGACCGATCGCGACGCCACGCTCAAGGGGTTCGCCGAGAACCGGAACCCGTACACCCGCACCGACCAGTCCGACCACAAGGTCGTGATGCTCACCGAGGACAGCGCGGTCCACACGAGCACGGTCGAGATCGACATGCTCGTGGGCGGCACCACCGAGCGGACGATGCGCGTCTACGCGACGACGGCGCTGGTGCGCACGGACGGCGAGTGGAAGGCGGCCTTCTTCCAGATCACCCCCGCGCCCGAGCGCTGAGCGGCGCCCGGCCCTCCGACTCCCAGAACGCGCGCAGATGGGGGACGAGCTCGGCCGCCCGCTCCTCGGGGAAGAACAACCGGCCGCCCTCGATCTCGACCACTTTGCGGACGCCGGGGATCGTGTCGCGCAGCCACCGCGCCCACTTCACGTCGAAGAAGACGTCCCCGGTCCCCCACACCACGAGCGCGGGCATGGCCAGCACGGTCAGCAGCGGCTCGATGGCGATCATGTCCTTGGCGTCGACCGAGGTCAGCATCCGCTCGAACGCCTCGCCTCCTCCGGGCTTGGACAGGATCGGCCGCAGGTACGCCTCGACGACCGCCGCCGGGTCCTCGACATGCTCGTAGCTCACGCCGTACGCGGTGACCGAGAGCAGGTCGGGCCGGCCGAGGAGCGTCTCGACGAGCGGCACGAGCTCGCCGCGCGCGGCCAGCTCGACCGTGGGCACGAACGCCGGGGGCGGCGTGTCCTCGTGGACGTCGCAGTTGGTCAGGGTGAGCGTACGGAGCCGTTCGGGGTGCCGGACGGCGAGGATCTGGGCGACGGCGCCGCCCGTGTCGTTGGCGACCAGGTCGACCTCGCCGAGCCCCAGCTCCGCGCAGAACTCCTCGATCGCCTCCGCGAGCGCCGGCAGCGACAGGTCCTCGCGGATCTCGCTGCCGCCGTGCACGGGCAGGTCCGGCGCCACGCAGCGGCGCTCGCCGCGCAGCTCGGCGATGACGTTGCGCCACAGGTGCGAGCCGGTCCCCACGCCGTGCAGGAACAGCGTCACGGGCCCGTCGCCCTCGTCCACGTAGGTCAGCCCGGCGGCCTTGGCCATGGTGTCCTCCACTCTAGACATACCGACTGTCGGTCTGGAAAATAACCGACCAAGAGTCGGTATGTCTAGAGTGGAGGCATGAATCTCAGGGCAGAGCGCGGCGCCGCCACGCGCGAACGGGTCGTCGCCATCGCCCGTCGCCTGTTCGCCGAGCACGGCTACGAGGGCACCTCGATCGAGGCCGTGCTGCACGAGTCGGGCCTGAGCCGGGGCGCGCTCTACCACCACTACGCGGGCAAGGACGCGCTGTTCGAGGCGGTGCTGGAGGCCGTGGAGGCGGAGGTGGGCCGGGCGATCATCGCGTCGGTGCGGGGCGTCGACGATCCACGGCGGGCCCTGGTGACGGGGTGCCTGGAGTGGGTGCGGCTGGCGGGCGACCCCGTCGTGCGACGCATCGTGCTGATCGACGCGCCCTCGGTGCTGGGCTTGGAGCGCTGGCGGGCCATGGAGGAGCGCTACGCGTTCGGCATGCTGAAGGCGGCCCTGCAGGCGACGAAGGCGGTCCCGGAGGAGTTCGCCGACCTGCACGCGCACATGCTGCTGGCGGCCATCAACGAGAGCGCGCTGCTGGTGGCGCGCGACGGCGACCCCGAGGCGCCACAGGCGGCCGAGGCGGCCGTCGAAAACTTCCTCCACCGGATCCTCGGCCCCGCCACCGCCTGAGGACGCCTGGAGCGCGCCGGTCGGCGCGCTCCGTGAAGGGGTGCGTCAGGCGGCGGCGGTGGCCATGCGGCGCAGGCGGGCCAGCGCGTCGCGCTCGATGCGGCGGGCGCGGTCGCGGCCGATGCCGTAGCGCTCGCCCACCTCCGTCAGCGTGTGCTCGCGCCCGTCGACCAGCCCGTAGCGCCAGCGCAGCATGTCGCGCGTGTCGCCCTCCAGGCCGGTCAGCCACTCGTCGAGCCGCTCGCGCTCCAGGATGTCGATGGCCTGCTGCTCGGGGTCGGCCCACGTCTCGTCGGCGATCATGTCGCCGAGCTCGGTCTCGTCCTCGTCGCCCACCCCGAGCTGCAGCGACACCGGGTCGGAGGCCCAGCGGCGCAGCTCGCGCACCCGCTCGATCGGCAGCTCCAGGATGCCGGCGAGGTCGTCGTCGGTCGGCTCGACGTCGAACTCGGCGAGCAGGTCGCGCCGCACCCGCATCAGCCGGGTCATCTGCTCACCGGCGTGCGTGGGCAGCCGCACCGGCCGCGCCTGCTCGTGGATGGCCCGCCCCACCGACTGCCGGATCCACCACGTGGCGTACGTCGAGAACTTGTAGCCCCGCTTGTAGTCGAACTTCTCCACCGCCCGGACCAGCCCCAGGTTGCCCTCCTGGACCAGGTCGATCAGTGGCATGCCCCGTCCCGAGTACTTCCGCGCCACCGCGACCACGAGCCGCAGGTTGGCCTGGATGAACTCGTCCTTCGCCCGCCGGCCGGACACCGCCAGCCGCTCCAGCTCCTCGTCCGCCGCGTCCCCGATCCGCGGCTCCGAGCCCCCTCTGTCGAGCAGTTGCTCGGCGAAGAGTCCCGCCTCGATGCGCTTGGCGAGCTCCACCTCTTCCTCCGCCGTGAGCAGCGGGACCCGGCCGATCTCGGCCAGATAGGTCCCCAGCAGATCGCGCTCGGCGACGTGCTGCTCCTGCGTGCGACTCCCCGTAGGCCTTGCCATCCCCAGGCACCTCGTTCCGCAGCTGCGTGTATAAACCGCCAACGTCCGGCGAGATGCAAAGATTCCCTAAAGGGATACGACCAGCGGACGGTTCTGCGGGTCCTCCTCAAGGAGGAGACCGGCCTGGAACACCTGGTGAACGAGGGGGACGCCGGGCCGGTAGGCGAGGTGTACGTACGAGGGGGCGTCGAGGACGACGAGGTCGGCCCGCGCTCCGGGACGGATCCAGCCTACGTCCGCGCGGCGCAGCGCGCGCGCCCCGCCGTACGTCGCGGCGCGCACCGCCTCCAGCGGCGTCATCCCCATCTCCCGCACGGCGAGCGCCACGCAGAACGGCATGGAGGAGGTGAACGACGAGCCGGGGTTGCAGTCGGTGGCCAGCGCGACGCTCACCCCGGCGTCGAGGAGCCGCCGGGCGTCGGGGTACGGCGAGCGGGTGGAGAACTCGGCCCCGGGCAGCAGCGTCGCCACCGTGCCGGAGGAGGCGAGCGCGTCCACGTCCTCGTCGGTGAGGTGCGTGCAGTGGTCGGCCGAGGCGGCGCCCAGCTCGCAGGCGATGCGCACGCCAGGGCCGGGGCCGAGCTGCCCGGCGTGGACCCGGGCCTGGAGCCCGGCCGCGATCCCGGCGCGCAGGATCTCCCGCGTCTGGTCGCCGTCGAAGGCTCCCCGGTCGCAGAAGACGTCCACCCACTTCGCGTACGGCGCGCAGGCCGCCAGCATCTCCCCGGTGACCAGCCGCACGTAGTCGTCGGCCGACGTCCCGGCCGGCACCACGTGCGCCCCGAGGAACGTCGTCTCGTCGGTCAGCGCGGTCGCGATCTCCAGCGAGCGCCGCTCGTCCTCGACGCTCAGGCCGTAGCCGCTCTTGATCTCGACCGTGGTCGTGCCCTGCGCCAGCATCTCGGCCACCAGGGCGGCGGCGTGGGTGGCCAGCTCGGCGTCGCCGGCGTTCCGGGTGGCCTCGACCGTGGTCCTGATGCCGCCCGCGGCGTACGGGCGGCCCGACATGCGGGCCTCGAACTCGGCGGTCCGGTCGCCGGCGAAGACCAGGTGCGCGTGGCTGTCGACGAACCCGGGGACGACGCACCGGCCGCCGGCGTCGAAACGCCGGTCGGCCTCGGGCGCGCGGGCCGCGGGGCCGACCCAGACGACGCGGCCTTCCTCGGCGACGAGCGCCGCGTCCTCGATCTCCTCGCGTTCGGGGTCGGCCGTGTAGAGCAGCCCGATCCCGTCGATCAGCGTCGTGGTCATGGTGTGCCTCCCCTGGCGGCCCCGCGGGGGGCGGCTCTCGTCATCACGGTCGTCCCGTCGCCCGGCCGATCGCGCGGGCCAGCATCGCGCCCACGTCGCCCAGCACGTGCCGGCCCTCGCTCACCACGCGGCGGCCTCCTGAGATCACCGAGTGGACGTCGGCCGCCGTCGCCGCGTACACGACGGCCTCCACCGCGGCCTCCCCGCCCGCGCCGGCCGTGCGGACCGAGTCGAGGCGCACCGACACCAGGTCGGCCCACGCGCCCGGGACGAGCATCCCCGCGTCGGGGAACCCGAGCGAGGTGTGGCCCGTGCCGGTGGCGGCGGTCAGCAGCTCGTCGGCCCGCCAGTGGCCGCGCCGGTGGGTGGCGAGCCGCTCGTCCAGCTCCACCGCCCGCGCCTCCTCGAACAGGTCGATCACGGCGTGGCTGTCGGAGCCGAGGGTGATCGGCGAGCCGCGCTCGCACAGGGCGCGGGCGGGGCCGATGCCGTCGGCGAGGTCGCGCTCGGTGGTGGGGCACATGCAGACGTGGGTGCCGGAGCGGCCGAGCAGCTCGACGTCCACCTCGGTCAGGTGGGTGGCGTGGACGGCGGTGGAGCGCGGGCCGAGCGCGCCGTGCTCGTGCAGGATCCGCACGGGGGTGGCGGCGTACATCTCGACGCACGCCGCGTTCTCGGCGGGCTGCTCGGAGACGTGGGCGTGCAGCGGGACGGCACGCCGGTGGGAGAACTCGGCGACCACCGGCACGTGCTCCGGCGGCACCGCGCGCACGGAGTGGACGGCGACGCCGATCTCCACGTCGGGCCGCCCCGCGTAGGCGGCGGCCAGGGCCTCGGCCCGGACCGCCCACCGCTCGGAGTCGCCGTCGCCGAACCGGATCTGCGCCCCGGCCAGCGGCGCGCCGAACCCGCCCGTCAGATAGCAGGCGTCGAGCAGCGCGATCCGCAGCCCGGCCTCGCGGGCCGCCTCGACCAGCGCGTGACCCATGATGTTGGGCTCGTCGTACGGCCGCCCGTCCGGCCCGTGGTGCAGGTAGTGGAACTCCCCGACGCAGGTGATCCCGGCCAGCGCCATCTCGGCGTAGACGGCGCGGGCCAGGTCGAGGTAGGACTCGGGGTCGAGGCGGGCCGCCACCTGGTACATCTGGTCGCGCCAGGTCCAGAAGTCGCCCGTCCCTGTCTGGGTGGCGCCGCGCAGCGCCCGGTGGAAGGCGTGGGAGTGGGCGTTGGCCAGGCCCGGGATGGTGAGACCGGCGAGCCGCTCGGCGCCTCCGGGCTCTCCGCGGGTGACCCGGGCGATGCGGTCGCCCTCGATCTCGACGAGCACGCCCTCGGTGACGCCCTCGGGCAGCCAAGCGCGCTCGCACCAGTACGTCAGCGGCACAGGTCCTCCAGGACGCTCGCGAGCGCGGTCACCCCGGCCTGGCAGTCGGCCGGGTCCGCGTGCTCCTCGGGCGAGTGGGACACGCCGGTGGGGTTGCGGACGAACAGCATCGCGGTCGGCACCCCCGCCGCGGCCAGGATGCCGGCGTCGTGCCCGGCCCCCGTCGGAAGCACCGGCACCGGCGGCCCCTCCGCGCCGGCGTGGCCGGCGAGGGCGTGGCCGGCGACGGCGGCCAGGCGGTCGCGCAGGCGCGTGTCGAAGTCCACGACCGGGGTCCACGACTCCTCCCGGGCCGCCACGCCCGCCTGCTCAGCCAGCTCCGCCACCAGGGCGCGCACGGCCGGCTCCTCCGCTCCGCGCGCGTCGAGCCAGGCCGACACCAGCCCGGGGACGGCGTTGGTGTTGCCCGGCGAGATCCGGGCCCGGCCCACGGTCGCGACGACGCCGTGCCGGCCGGCCGCCTCCCGTGCGGCGAGCACCATGCGGGCGAACGGCAGCATCGGGTCGTCGCGGTCCTCCAGCCGGGTGGTGCCCGCGTGGTCGGCCCGGCCGCGGAAGTCGAAGCGCCACCGGCCGTGGGGCCAGATCGCACTGGCCACCCCCACCGGGCTGTCCGTGCCGGCCAGTCCCCGGCCCTGCTCGACGTGGAGCTCCACGAACGTCCCGACCGTGGCGAGGGTCTCGTCGTCCTTGCCCAGGTCTCCGGGCCGGCGGCCGGCCCGGGTGAGGACGTCCGCGAGCGTGTCGCCGGAGTCGTCGGTGAGCCCGAGCGCCCGGTCCGGCGCGAGCACCCCGGTCAGCAGGCGTGACCCGACGCACGGCACGCCGAACCGGGCGCCCTCCTCGTCGGTGAAGCAGGCGACGCCCAGCGGCCTGGCGGGCCGCACACCGCGCTCTCGCAGCAGGTCGAGCGCGGCGAAGGCGGAGACCACGCCGAGCGGGCCGTCGAAGGCGCCGCCCTGCCGTACGGAGTCGAGATGGCTGCCCGTGACGACGCCCGGCGCGCGTGACGGGTCGCCCCACCAGGCCCACAGGTTGCCGTTGCGGTCCTCGCGCGTGTCGAGCCCGCGCCGGCCGGCCTCGCCCTGGAACCACGCGCGCAGCTCCAGGTCGGCGGCCGACCAGGCGTCCCTGACATATCCGTTGGTGGCGGGGTCGCGTCCGATGCGCGCGAGGTCGTCAAGCATGGCCCCACTGTAGTGAATGAAGCCATTCAGCGGATCGGGAGGGGGATCAGGTGACGGGCCCGGCGCTCGGGCGCAGCGTGATCTCGGTCAGGTGGGCGTCGGGACCGGCGTTGACGGCGGCCAGCACGGCCCGCGCGACGGTGTCGGCCCGCAGGTAGCGGTCCGTCTCGTACGCGCCGCCCTCCTGCTCGCGCACGCTGCGCTGCATGTCGGTGTCGACGCGGCCCGGGTAGACGGTCGTCACCCGCAGCTCCTGCTCCTCCAGGCGCAGCGCGTCGGCGAAGGCCCGCAGGGCGAACTTGCTGGCCGCGTACGCGCCCCAGTTGGGGTTCGCGCGCTGCCCCGCGCCCGAGTTGACGCAGACGACGTGGCCGCGGGCGGCCCGCAGCGCCGGCAGCAGCAGCCGGGTCAGCTCGGCCACCGCGACGACGTTGAGCTCCATCGTCCGGCGCCAGGCGTCGGCGGGCAGCTCGGCGACGTGGCCGAGCAGGGCGATGCCGGCGCTGTGGACGAGCAGGTCGAGCCGCTCCACGCCCTCGACGTCGGCGGGGCCGACCTCGGTGAGCTCGACGGGCCAGGGCCGCGCGTCGGGCAGCTCGCCGGCCAGCCTGCCGAGGGCCTCGGTGTCGCGGCCGCCGAGCAGGACGTGGTGCGTGGGTGCCAGCGCCCGGGCGACGGCCTCGCCCACGCCCCGGGAGGCGCCGGTGACCAGCGCCGTTGGTCGTTCGGTCATGCGGAGCAGTTTACGACCTTGACAGATGCTCAAATTTGAACACAAACTTGAGCATGTCGACGTCGACCCGCATTCTCATCCTCGGCACGTTGCTCGACGAGCCGATGAACGGTTACCAGGTCCGCAGGCGGCTGGAGGTGATGGGCGCAGACTCCTGGGCCAACGTGGCATTCGGCTCGATCTACCACGGCCTGGCCAAGATGGCGGAGGAAGGGCTGCTGGAGATCGTGACGGAGCCGGAGAGCACCGGCGGCCGTTCCAAGGGCGCCAAGGCCGTCTACCGGATCACCGAGGCCGGCCGGACGGAGTTCCACCGGCAACTGCTCGTCTCCTGGCACGAGGTCAAGCCGATCATCGACCCGTTCCAGGTGGCGCTGTCGTTCATGGACCGGCTCAGCAAGGAGGAGCTGCTCGACGGCCTGCACAGCAGGATCCAGCAGCTCCGGACGAACATCACCATGATCGAGCACATCTTCGGCGCCAAGCAGCGCTACGGCGCGCCCCAGCACGTGGACGAGAACCTCCGCCTCACCTCCGCCATGTACGCCGCCCAGCTCGCCTGGGCCGAGAAGGCGATCCCGCAGGTGGAGGCCGACGAACTACCTTGAGGAAACATCAGATGATCATTGACGCGCACGGCTTACGCAAGACCTTCACCAGCCGGGGCCGCCGAGGCGCCACCCAGACCGTCGAGGCCGTCCGCAGCGTCGACCTCGCCGTCGAGACCGGCGAGATCTTCGGCGTCCTCGGCCCCAACGGCGCCGGCAAGACCACCACGATCAGGATGCTCGCCACGCTGATCACCCCCGACGCCGGCACCGCCACGGTCGCCGGGTTCGACCTGCTCAAGGAGCCCGGCCGGGTGCGCGGCCGGCTGGGCTACGTCAGCCAGGCCGGCGGCGTCGAGGAGACCGCGACGCCGCGGGCCCAGATCACGATGGCCGCGCGCATCCACGGGGTCGCCCGCGCCGCCGAGGCGACGGCCGGCGTGCTGGACCGGTTCGACCTCGCCGAGGTGGCCGACCGGCCCGCCCGCACCCTGTCGGGCGGCCAGAAGCGGCGGGTGGCCATCGCGCTCGGCCTCGTCCACAGCCCGCCGCTGCTCTTCCTCGACGAGCCCACCACCGGCCTCGACCCGCAGAACCGGGCCAACCTCTGGGACCGCATCCGCCAGTTGCGCGAGCGCGGCACGAGCGTCCTGCTCAGCACCCACTACCTGGACGAGGCCGACGCGCTCTGCGACCGGCTCGCCATCGTCGACCACGGCCTGATCGTTGCCCACGGCACCCCGGCCGAGCTGAAGCGCGAGGTGTCGGGCGACGTGGTGACGCTGCGGGTGAGCGACCCTGGGCGGGCCGCCGAGGCGCTCAAGCCGTACGCCCGGGAGACCCGCGTGGACGACGACGTCCTGCGCGTGTACGTGGACGACGGCGAGCACGCCCTGCCCGCCATGCTGCGCGACCTGGAGGAGCACGGCCTCGGCCTGGCCTCGATCGCGCTCGACCGGTCCACCCTGGACGACGTCTTCCTGGCCAGGACCGGCCGCTCGCTCCGGGACACGGGAGCCGCCGCGTGATCCGCCACACCCTGCTCTTCCTGGGTTACGAGCTGCGGAACACCTTCCGTAACCCGATCTGGCCGCTGTTCGGCATCGTCCAGCCGGTCGTGTACCTGCTGCTGTTCGGTCCCCTGGTGGCCGGCTCCGCCCGGCGGTCGACGGCCGCCGCGCTGACCTCCTTCACGCCGGGCATGCTGGTGATCACCGCGCTGTTCGGCGCGGTCGGCGTCGGCTACGGCATGATCTACGAGCTGCGCAGCGGCGTGCTGGAGCGCATCGCGGTCAGCCCCGCCTGGCGCCCGTCGATCGTGCTCGGCCGTACCCTGCGCGACGGGGTGGTGCTGGTGGCGCAGTGCGTCGCGGTCATCCTCATCGCCCTCGCCATGGGCATGCGGGCCGACCTGCCCGGCCTGGCCGTCATGGTGGTGCTCATCGCCCTGACCGGGCTGTTCGCCTCCGGCATCGGCTACGGCCTGGCGCTGTCGCTGCGTGACGAGAACGGCATGGCCCAGACCATGCAGTTCTTCGCCCTGCCCGTCATGCTGCTGTCGGGGGCGCTGCTGCCGATGACGCTGGCCCCGGAGTGGATGCGGACGGTGGCCCTGTTCAACCCGATGTACCACCCGGTGGTGGCGGGGCGGGCGCTGTTCGCCGGCCACCTCACCGACCCGTCGGTCCCGCTCGCGTTCGGCATCATGCTCGCGCTGTCGGCGCTCACCGTCACCTGGTCCGTACGCTCCCTGCGGGCGATCGCCGGCTGACCGGGATCCCTACGGCAGGTCGCCCTGGACGAACGTCCCGGTTTCGTCGGTCATCCGCTCGTACTCCTCCAGCCGCGCCTGGGTGCGCAGCGGCGCCGCGTCGGCCATGGCCTCCACCAGGGCCATGGCCAGGGCCAGCGGCGCCGCGTGGGAGTCGAACACCAGCCGGTCCCCCACGGGGGCGTCCAGCACGATCTCGGCGGGGACGCCCGGCTTGTCGGTGATGACCGCCGTCCGCAGGCCCAGCTTGTCCGCGTACTCCAGCGCCTGGACCGCCTCCACGGGGTAGCGGGGCAGCAGCACCGCCACCACCCACTCGGCCCCGGCCCGGCGGGCGGCGTGCAGGCCGTCGGCCAGCTCCGAACCGCCGTGGGTCAGCAGCCGCACGTCGGGATGGATGCGGCGCGCGTAGTAGGCGAACGTGGTGGCGAGCCCCGAGGAGACGCGCAGCCCGAGGACGACCAGCGGCTCGGTCGCGGCCAGCGCCTCCCCCGCCTCCTTCAACGGCATCGACGACAGCCGCTCGCGCAGCAGGGTGAGGTTGCGGATCTCGTTGTCGATGGCGCCGCGCAGCAGGCTGCCCTGCGGCGCCTCGGCCGCGCCGCCCATCACCATCGGCCGCAGCGCCTGCCGCAGCTCCGGGTATCCGGCGAACCCCAGCACCATGGCGAACCGGGTCACGGACGGCTGGCTGACCCCGGCCCGCTCGGCCAGCTCGACGCTGGACAGGAAGATGGCCTCGTCGAGATGCTCGGACAGGTAGTGGGCGATCCTGCGCTGCACGGGCGACAGTCTCCGGCCGCCCAGCAGCAGCTCCATCGCCCCGTGATATCCACCCACCACGCCACCTCTAACACCACGGGTGCCACATCTTCATCCCAGGTCACCGGATCGGCGGTGCCCGGCGCGGGCGCAGAGCCGTCCGCCCGCCACGCGCCGGGACGCCTTCACGACTCCCGCATCGGGACGCGCACCCCCCGGGCCTGCGCCACCTCGACCGCCTCCTCGTATCCCGCGTCCACGTGCCGCATCACGCCCGTCCCGGGGTCGTTGGTCAGCACGCGGTTGAGCTTCTCCCCCGCCAGGGCCGTGCCGTCCGCGACCGTGACCTGGCCCGCGTGGATCGAGCGCCCGATGCCGACCCCGCCGCCGTGGTGGATCGACACCCAGGCCGCGCCGGAGGCGGTGTTCAGCATGGCGTTCAGCAGCGGCCAGTCGGCGATGGCGTCCGAGCCGTCCGCCATCGCCTCCGTCTCCCGGTACGGCGAGGCGACCGACCCGCTGTCGAGGTGGTCGCGGCCGATGACGACCGGCGCCTGGAGCTCCCCGGAGGCCACCATGTCGTTGAACCGCTCGCCCGCCAGGTGCCGCTCGCCGTAGCCGAGCCAGCAGATGCGCGCCGGCAGCCCCTGGAAGCTGACCTTCTCCCCGGCGGCGCGGATCCAGCGCGCCAGCGGCTCGTTGTCGGGGAACAGGTCGAGGATGGCGCGGTCGGTGGCGGCGATGTCGGCCGGGTCGCCGCTCAGCGCCGCCCACCGGAACGGCCCCCTGCCCTCGCAGAACAGCGGCCGGATGTAGGCCGGCACGAAGCCCGGGAAGTCGAAGGCCCGCGCGTAGCCGGCCAGCCGCGCCTCGCCCCGGATGGAGTTGCCGTAGTCGAACACCTCGGCCCCGGCGTCCTTGAAGCCGACCATCGCCTCGACATGCCGGGCCATCGACTCGCGGGCGCGCCGGGTGAAGGCGGCCGGGTCCTTGTCGCGCTCGGCGGCCATGTCCTCGAAGGCCACGCCGAGCGGCAGGTACATGAGCGGGTCGTGCGCCGAGGTCTGGTCGGTGACGATGTCGATCTCGGCGCCGCGGGCCAGCAGCTCGGGGACGGCCTCGGCGGCGTTGGCGACGACCCCGATGGACAGCGGCCGGCGGGCGTCGCGCGCCTCGTAGGCCAGGCGCAGCGCCTCGTCCAGCGACGACGCCCGCACGTCGAGGTAGCGGTGCTCGATGCGGCGCGACACCGAGCGCGGGTCGCAGTCGAGGCAGATGGCGACGCCGCCGTTGAGGGTGACGGCGAGCGGCTGGGCGCCGCCCATGCCGCCGAGGCCCGCCGTGAGCGTGACCGTCCCGGCCAGCGTCCCGCCGAACCTCTTCTCGGCGACCGCGGCGAACGTCTCGTACGTGCCCTGCAGGATGCCCTGGGTGCCGATGTAGATCCAGGAGCCCGCGGTCATCTGCCCGTACATGGTGAGCCCGGCCGCCTCCAGCCGCCGGAACTCCTCCCAGTTCGCCCAGTCGGGCACCAGGTTGGAGTTGGCGATGAGGACCCGCGGCGCCCACTCGTGCGTGCGGAACACCCCGACCGGCCGGCCGGACTGGACGAGCAGCGTCTCGTCGCCCTCCAACGTCGTCAGCGTCCTGACCAGCGCGTCGAACGAGGGCCAGTCGCGCGCCGCCCGGCCGGAGCCGCCGTAGACGACCAGCTGCTCGGGGTGCTCGGCCACCTCCGGGTCCAGGTTGTTCTGGAGCATCCGGAGGGCGGCCTCCTGCGGCCACCCCTTCGCGGTGAGCGTGGTGCCTCGCGGCGCGCGCACGGTCCGGGTCATACGACCTCCTGAATGAAGGCATTCATATATGTCTCTGGCAGGGTACAACGAGCCGCGTTCAGCGGCTCGTTGCAGGTAGCGGAGTCCGCACCCACAACGAGCCGCGTTCAGCGGCTCGTTGCAGGTAGCGGAGTCCGCACCCACAACGAGCCCCGTCCAGCGGCCCGTTGCAGGTAGCGGAGTCCGCACCTGCAACGGGCTGCCCACAACGGGTCAGCTCACCAGGAACTGGGTGGCGGCCAGCTCCCGGTAGAGGTCGTCGTGGCCGACCAGCTCCTCGTGGGTGCCGGACGCCCGTACGCCGCCGCCCTCCATGACGATGATGCGGCCGGCGTTGGTCACCGTCGAGAGCCGGTGCGCGATGACGAGCACGGTCGTCTCGGTGGCGACCTCGGCGATGACCTCGCGCAGCCGCAGCTCGTTGACCGCGTCGAGCTGCGAGGTGGCCTCGTCCAGCAGGAGCAGCCGCGGCCTGCGCAGCAGCGCCCGCGCGATCGCGACCCGCTGCCGCTCGCCGCCGGACAGCAGCACGCCGCGGTGGCCGACGGGGGTCTCCAGCCCCTCGGGCAGCCGGGCCACGAGGTCGTCGAGGCGGGTGCGGGCGATCGCGCTCCACAGCTCGTCCTCGGCGGCGCCGGGGGCGGCGAACAGCAGGTTCTCCCGCAGGGTGCCGGCGAGCACGGGCGCGTCCTGCTCGACATAACCGAACGCGCCGCGCAGCTCGCCGAGCGGCCAGTCGCGGATGTCCCGCCCGCCGACGAGGATGGTCCCGGCCTGATGGTCGTAGAAGCGTTCGAGCAGGGCGAACACCGTGGACTTGCCGGCCCCCGACGGCCCGACGAGCGCGGTCAGGCCGCCGGCCGGCACCTCGAACGTCACTCCGTCGTGGACGGCCGGCCGGTCCTCGCCGTACCGGAACGCCACGTCCTCGAACCGCACCCCGACAGGCTCCGCCGCCGGGGCGGCCACGGGGGGAGCCGGCACGGCGACCGGCTCGGCGGGCAGGTTCTCGATCTCCTTGATGCGCTTCATCGCGGCCAGGCCCTGCTGGAGCTGGACGGCCCCCTCGACGAGCTGCCCGATCGGCGCCACCAGGTAGAACAGGTACAGCAGGAACGCGATCAGCGAGGAGATCTCCAGTGTCCCGGACGCGACCCGGGCGCCGCCCACCGCGAGCACGCTGAGGAACGCGAGTTGCACGGCCATCCACGTGGCCACCCCGGCCAGCGAGGTCCACCCGGCCACCTGAAGCCCTCGGTCGCGAGCGCGCTCGGCGGCGTCACCGACGACCGCGATCTCGCGCTCCTCCGCCCCGCTCGCCTTGACCGTCCGGTACGCCTGGAGCGCCCGGTCGAGCACGGCGCCCATGTCGCCCACGGCGGCCTGCGCCTCCTGCTGGGCCCGCTGGATCCTCGGCATGATCAGGCCCGTCATGCCGCCGACCACGACGATGACGAGCAACGTGACGAGCAGCAGCACGCCGTCCATGGCGGCCATCATGATCACGGCTCCGACGAGCATGAAGACCGAGCCGATGGAGTTCACGATGCCGTTGGTCAGGACGGAGCGCAGGAGCGTCGTGTCGCCGGTCACCCGTGACAGCAGGTCGCCGGGCTTGAGCCGGTCCACGTCGGCCACCCGGAGGCGGAGCATCCGGTCGACGAGCCCGCGCCGGGCGTCGAGCACGATGCCCTCGCCGGTGCGCTCCATGAGGTAGTTGCCGCCGGCCGACACCACGGCGCCGACCACGACGGCCACGGTCAGCCCGATGAGCGGGCCGGCGATCGACCCGCCACTCCCGAAGGCGTCCACCACGTACTTGGCCAGCAACGGCATGGCCAGCCCCGCCACCGAGCCGACCAGGCCGACTAACGCGCCTATGACAAGGATCTTCCGGTGCGGGCGCACGTAGGCGAGCAGGTCCTTGATCACTACGCCTCCTTTCACGACACATCTCGATTCATCCTGAAGCGCCCAACGAACAGCCGCGGGCGTTCCGCACCCGTCAACCTAAATTGACGACCAAAGTATGTCAACTTTGATTGACGCCTCCTTCCTGAGGAGGAGACCGTCGCCGGATTCCGAACGCGCCAAGGACCTGGCGTGCCGGCGGCGCCTTCCCTATAGTCATGTCCGTGACTAGTCATCGACATGACCATCTGAGATAGCCGATGGCATTGCGACACGCCGTCCTGGCGGCGCTGCTCGACGGGGAGTACAGCGGCTACCAGCTCGCCAAGATCTTCGACGTGGGCGTCGCCAACTTCTGGTACGCCGCCCCCCAGCAGCTCTACGGCGAGCTGACCAGGCTGGAGGCCGACGGCCTGGTCAGCGGGCGCGAGGTCGTGCAGCGGGGCCGCCCGAACAAGAGGGTCTTCACGGTCACCGAGGCCGGGATCGGCGAGCTGGCCGCCTTCGCCGCCACGCCCGGCAAGCCGCTGCTGATCCGCTACGACCTGACCGTCAAGGTCCACGCCGTGGACCGGCTCGACCCGGCCCCCGTGATCGCCCAGCTCCGCGAGCGGGCGGAGGAGGCCGCGGCCAAGCTGGAGCTGTTCGAGCAGACGCTGCGCCACCTGCGGGGCGACACGGCCGAGGAGGAGTTCCTGCGCCACGGCGACCGCGTCGGCCCGTACCTTTCGTGCCTGGCGGGCTGCCGGTTGGAGCGTGAGGTGCGCGACTGGTGCGTGTCCGCCGCCCGCGTCCTCACCGAGCGCGCCTCCACCACTGAGCACGCCTCCACCGCACCCTGAGAGCACCCCCGGACGAACACCCCCGGACGACCACCCCCGCCACCATCCAGGCCGCCGCCCCACCGACCACCGTCCAGGCCGCCACCCCACCCCCGCGACCACGCCGGCGACCCCCCGCAGGGCCATGAGCCGAGAGGACTCCGCGATGAGCACCGACAGGAAACCCCGATGAGTTATGCGCGTTACGTCGCCCTGGGCGACAGCCAGACCGAGGGCCTGGGCGACGGCGACGACGCCGGCGGCCTGCGCGGCTGGGCCGACCGGCTCGCCGAGGACCTCGCCCGCGAGGAGCCCGGCCTGCTGTACGCGAACCTGGCCGTGCGCGGCCGGTTGGCCGCCCAGATCCGCGACGAGCAACTCGCCCCCGCCCTGGCGCTCCGGCCCGACCTGGCGACCGTCATGGCGGGCATGAACGACCTGATCCGGCCCCGGTTCGACGCCACCGCCGTGGCGGGCGCGCTGGAGGACATGTTCGCCGCGCTCACCGGCGCGGGCGCGACCGTCGTCACCGTCACCTTCCCGGACTTCGGCAGGCTCGTGCCGCTGGCCCGCCCGCTGCTGCCCCGGGTGGTCGACCTGAACGCCCGGATCGTGGCCGCCGCCGCGCGCCACGGCGTCCTGGTGGTGGACTCGTTCGCGCACACGGCGATCACCGACGCACGGCTGTGGGGCAGCGACCGGCTGCACGCCAATCCGCTCGGCCACGCGCGCATCGCCGCCGCGATGGCGCACGCGCTGGGGCTGCCCGGCAGCGACGACTCGTGGACGGCTCCTCTGCCCGCGCTCCCCCGGC
>NZ_JBEXDT010000071.1:0-50388 GCF_040605905.1 Nonomuraea sp. NPDC005501
CCACGATGCGCATGATCCTCGGCCTGAACCGGCCCACCGCCGTGCCGCCTGAAGGGGCGGCCGCCGATGGTGGCGGTTCCGGCGGTGGGCCGGTTCAGGCCGAGGATCATGCGCATCGTGGTGCTCTTGCCGGCGCCGTTCGGGCCGAGGAACCCGGTGACGTGCCCGGGCCGCACCGTGAACGTCAGGTCGTTCACGGCCGTCACGCCTCCGTAGCGCTTGGTCAGTCCATTGACTTCGATCACGTCGTCAACGCTGCCGTGGGCGGCCTTCCCGCGGCATCGGGCCACGGGCCCGTTCCGGTGCGACGAAGGTGGCCCGCGGGCGTACGCCCCTGGGCCGATGCCCGGCCGGCAGGCGGTGGCTACGATCGACCGCGTGCACCACGACCCGCCCCGCCCGCCTCTGACGCAGCGGCTGCCGCCGGGCGCGTGGACGGCGCTCACCTGGTGCGCGGTGGCGGTCTTCGCCCTCGTGCTGTTCGTCACGCTGCTGAACCAGGACCGGGACGTCCACCCGGAGGCCCCCGCCGCGGCGGCCGCGGCCGCCGTCATGGCGCTGCCCCTGGCCGGGTCGCGGCGCCGGCCGTCGGCGGTGCTCGCGGTGCTGCTGGCCGAGATCCCCGTCGCGGCGGCCGCGGGGGTCATGGCCGATCGGATCTGGCCGGTGTTCCTGGCCGCCGACATCCTGACCGGCCTGGTCACGGCCGGACGCGCACGCCGGGCCGGCGTCGTCGCCGCGGTCGCCGCGCTGGCGGTCCAGCAGGCGGCCTGGCAGTTCGACCTGTGGCGCGGCGGCCACCGCGCCCTCGCGCCGGGTTTCGTCGGGCTGACGCTCGTGCTCGCCCTGGGCGTCCTGGTCGCCTGGCTGGCGGGCACCTCGATCCGCCAGCGGCGCGAGTACGGCCGGGCGCTGCGCGCGCACGCCACCGCCGAGGCGGTCACGGCGGAGCGGCTGCGCATCGCCCGTGAGCTGCACGACATGGTCGCCCACAGCATCGGCGTCATCGCCATCCAGGCCGGCGCGGGCGCCAGGGTGATGGACGCCGAGCCGGCCAAGGCTCGCGAGGCGCTGACCGCGATCGAGACCACCAGCCGCGAGACCCTGAGAGGGCTGCGGAGCCTGCTCGGCGTGCTGCGCCGGCCGGAGCCGCGGCCCGCGGAGCCGGCGCCGTTCGCGGGGCTGGCGGACCTCGACGCGGTCGTGGCCATGACCGCCGCCGCCGGTGTCCGCGTGGACGTGCGCTGGAGGGGCGAACGCCGCCCGCTGCCGGCCGCCGTCGACCGGTCCGCGTTCCGCATCGTCCAGGAGGCGGTGACCAACGTGGTCCGGCACGCGGGCGTCGCCCGCTGCGCGGTGTCGATCGACTTCCGCGACGAGGAGCTGCGCGTCGAGATCGTCGACGACGGGCACGGCCCCGCCCCCGGGGCCCCGCCCCGCGGCGGCGGGTACGGCATCGCCGGAATGCGGGAGCGCGTCGCGCTGCTGGACGGCGACCTCAGCGCCGGCCCGCGGCCCGGAGGCGGCTTCCGGGTCGCCGCCCGGCTGCCCGTCCCGGACAGGCCCGACGACGACCACGCGCCGGGCGCGATGACGAGTGCCGAGGGGGTGCGGTGACGATCCGGGTCGTGCTGGCCGACGACCAGCCGCTCATGCGCGCCGGGCTGCGCACGGCCATCGCCGGGACGCCGGACGCGGACGTCGTCGGGGAGGCCGGGACCGGCGCCCAGGCCGTGCGGCTGGCCAGGGAGCTGCGCCCCGACGTGGTGCTGATGGACATCCGCATGCCCGGCATGGACGGCATCGAGGCCACCCAGATGATCACAACCGGCGAGCCGGCCCCCCGGGTCGTCATCTTGACCACCTTCGACGACGACGACAACGTCTACGCCGCCCTGCGGGCCGGGGCCAGCGGCTTCCTGGTCAAGGACATGGCGCTGGAGGACATCCTGGCGGCCGTCCGCGTGGTCGCGGCCGGGGACGCCCTGATCGCGCCCGGCGTCACCCGCCGCCTCATCGAGGAGTTCGCCGCCCGGCCCCCCTCCACGCCGGGCTCGCGGGATCTCGGCGGTGTGACCGGGCGCGAACGCGAGGTGCTGACCCTGGTCGGGCGCGGCCTGTCCAACGCCGAGATCGCGGCGCACCTGCACATCAGCCCCGGCACCGCCAAGGCGCATGTGGCCAGCCTGCTGGCCAAGCTCGGCGCCCGCGACCGGGTCCAGCTCGTCATCGCCGCCTACGACGCCGGCCTGGTCTCGCCCGCCCGCTGACCGGCCGGGATCGCTGGCCCCGGGCGCGGCGTCCGATCCGGCCTTGTGATGGTGAGCAGTCCGGAGTACGGTCGAACCGTACGGTACGGTTCGACAATGGGAGAGAGGCTCGGATGGAGCAAGAGGACGCCAAGGTCCGCCAGATCCGGACGGCGGCGAAGACGCTGTTCCTCCGGCACGGTTTCGCCCAGGTGAGCACGGCGGCCCTGGCCAAGGAGGCGGGGGTGTCCAAGGAGACCCTCTACACGCGTTACCCGAGCAAGGAGGCGGTCCTCGCCGACGTGCTCGAACACCTGATCACCACCACGGAGGACACGCCGGAGGCGGCTCCGGCCGTCACGTCGAGGGCCGCCCTGGAGAGCGCGCTGCACGTCTTCGCCCGCCGGCTCCTGGCCGGACTCATGGACCGCGAGTACATGGAGCTGGCTCGCATCGTCATCGCCGAGACGCCCAGGTTGCCGCACGTCGGCGAGACGTTCCGGAACGCCGTCCCCGAGCGGGCGCTGGCCGGCGCGAAAGGTCTGCTGACCGCCGCCCGCGAGGCCGGGCTCATCGACGACGTCGATCTGGACGCCGCGGCACTCCTGCTGGTCTCGCCCCTGGTGATCCACGCGCTGCTGCAGGTTCTGCTCGTCGCTCCCTCGGTCGGGCGGCCCCCCGAGGCGCTGGACGTCGACGCGCACGTGGCCCTGTTCCTCAGGGCGATCCCCTTCACGGAGGAAGCATCATGAACACGGACATCATCATCGTCGGAGCCGGCCCGGCAGGGCTCCTGCTCGCCGGGGACCTGGCCGGCGCCGGGGTGCGCGTGACGGTCGTCGAGCGCCGTACCGGCGAGTCGCCGCTCTCGCGGGCCTTCGCCGTGCACGCGCGCACCCTGGAACTCCTCGACATGCGTGGCCTGGCCGACCAGGCTCTCGCCGGCGGCACCACGGTCCCGGGCCTGCTGATCTGGGACCACGTCGTGATCGGCATGACCGACCTGCCGGGCCGGCACCCGTACATGCTCGTCACCCCGCAGTACGAGATCGAGCGGTTGCTGATGCGACGCGCCCTCGGCAACGGCGCCGAGTTGCTGTCCGGGCACGAGGTCACCGGCGTGGAGCAGGACGGCGAAGGCGTCACCGTGCGCGTCCGCGCGCTCGACGGGGCCGACGGCACCCTGCGGGCGTCGTACGTGGTCGGCGCGGACGGCAGGCACAGCACCGTGCGCGAGGCCGCCGGCATCGACTTCCCCGGCCACGCCGTCGCCCGCTCGGTGATGCTCGCCGACGTCAGGCTGACGGAGAAGCCCCGGGAGCTGCTGTCGGTCAACGGCGTTCGCCAGGGCTTCGTGTTCATCGCCCCGTTCGGCGACGGCTGGTACCGCATCATCGGTCGCGACCACGCCGACGGCGACCTCCCGGACGACGTCCCCGTCAACTTCGAGGAGCTGAAGCGGCTGACCCGCGAGTGTTACGGCACCGACTTCGGCATGCACGATCCGCGCTGGATGTCGCGCTTCCACAGTGAGGAACGGCAGGCCACCCACTACCGCGCGGGCCGGGTGTTCATCGCCGGCGACGCCGCGCACGTGCACGCGCCCGCCGGCGGCCAGGGCATGAACACCGGCCTGCAGGACGCCGCCAACCTGAGCTGGAAGCTGGCGGCGGCCGTTCAGGGGTGGGCCCCGGCCGGGCTGCTGGAGAGCTACGAGGCCGAGCGGCACCCCGTGGGCAGGACCGTCCTGCGCACCAGCGGCCTCCTCACCCGGTTGGCGCTGCTGCGCTCGCCCGTGGCGCGCGCGGTGCGCAACCAGGTCAGCGGCGCCGTCATGAACATCCGGCCGCTGCGCCGCGCGGTGGCGCTCAACATGCTCTCCGGCATCGCGGTCCGCTACCCCGCGCCGGACGGCGCCCACGCGTGGGTGGGACGACGCGTCCCCGACCTCGCGCTCGAAGGCGACGCGCCGGGCAGGTTGTACGAGGCGCTGCGCCGCGGGAGGTTCGTGCTCGTCACCCGCCTCGCCCCGCCGGCGGGGTGGAGCGACCGCGTCGACCACGTCGCCCCGGCCGAGGTTTCAGGTGCGGCGAGGTGCATGCTCGTCCGTCCCGACGGCTACCTCGCCTGGGCCGGCGACCGGAGCGACGACGCCGGCCTCGCCGAAGCCCTCACCCGGTGGTGCGGCCCCGCCGCCTGAGGCCGCGGGGGAGCGGCGGGCACGGCCTCACCCTCACGTGCCCAGGCCGAGCATGCGCCTGAACAGGGCGTCCACGGCACGGTCCGGCAGCGCGCGCTGGAGCCGGGTGAGCAGCTTGGCGTGGCCGCCGACGGGGTAGCGCGTTCTCGGCCGGCGGGCGGTCAACGCCGTCACGACGGCGCGGGCGATCGTCTCGGGCGGGCTGCCGCTACGCCGGTGGTTCGCGGCGATCTTCTCGATGACGTGTCCGAACGTGTCGCCGTAGTCGGCGCGGCCCTGGGGGGAGAACCGGTCGGCGATCGCCCGCCGGCCGCTCGCCACCAGCTTGGCCGGGGCGTCGCTGCGGGTGGCGCCCGGCTCGACGATGCTGACGTGCACGCCCCACGGGCGCAGCTCCATGCGCAGCGCGTCGGTGACGGAGACGAGGCCGTGCTTGGCGGCGGTGATCGGGCCGAGGAACGGCAGCGTGATGCGCCCGCCCTCCGAGCCGACGTTGACGATCCGGCCCCGGGCGCGCTTGACCAGCGGCAGGAACGCCTGCGTCACGGCGAGCTGGCCGGTCAGGTTGACCTCGAGGTGACGCCTGAACTCGTCCAGGGGCACCAGCTCGATCGGCCAGGGCGCGCCGATGCCGGCGTTGTTGACGAGGCCGGCCAGCCCCGACGCGCCGACGTTCCGCTCCACCCGGTGGGCGGCGGCCGCGATCGAATCCTCGTCCGTGACGTCGATGCGGACCGGGACGATCCCGCCACCGGACGCGGCCCGCAACGCCTGGCCGTCCGCCTCCTTGCGTACTCCGGCGAAGACCGTGAAGCCCCGGGCATGCAGGGCCAGCGCCGAGGCCCGGCCGATCCCTGACGACGTTCCGGTGATCACTACGGCTGGTGACATGCCGAACCTCTCACGAAATAACTCAACAATGGTGAGTTGAACGTAAACGACACCGGCGCAGAACTCAACAAGGGTGAGCTACTCTGCCGGGGTGACCGAGACACGTGAGAAGGGAGCCGGCGGGCGACGGCCGGGAGTGTCGGGAACGCGCGAGGCGATCCTGGCGGCCGCCCAGCGGAGCTTCGCCGAGCATGGATACCTGGCGACCACCATCCGCGGCGTCGCGTCGGCCGCCGGCGTCGATCCCGCGCTGGTCCTGCAGTTCTTCGGCAGCAAGGACGGGCTCTTCGACGCCGCCCTGCGGGCCGATCCACCCACCCGGCCCCTGACGGCGCTGGTGCGCGACGGCGACGTCGACCACCTGGGGGAGCGGCTGGTGCGGCGTTATCTGGAGCTCTGGGAGGCCCCGGACACCGGAGCCCGGCTGCTCGCGATCGTGCGCGGCGCGTCGGCCTCGCCCAGCGCGTCGGCGATGGTGGCCTCGTTCATGACCGACGAGGTGATGCTGCCCCTCGCCCGCGCCATCGGGACCGACCGGGCCGAGCTGCGCGCGAACCTCACAGGCGCGCACCTGCTGGGCGTGGCGACGGCCCGGTACGTGCTGAAGGTCGAACCGCTCGCCTCGCTCGAACGCGAAGCGCTCGTCGCCATCCTGGCCCCCCTCGTGCGGCACCACCTCACCGGTGATCTGGGACGGCCGTGAGCCTGACCTGACCGCCCGAAGGTCCGCGCCTTCGGTGCAGGCCCCATCACCGCCCCCTCACCTTTCGCGTCACCGGCGACCCGTTCCAGCGCGCCGCCACCTCCTGGGCTCGATCCGTCCTGGCCGCCGCCCGGGTGGGTTCGCAGGGTGGCTCAGTCGAGCGGCGGGGTGCCGTGCGTATGGAACGACTCGATCGTCTTCAGGCCCCACGCCTGGCCCTTGGCCCGCTCGGCCTGGGTCCAGGTGATCAGGGGCCAGTCGGGGGCGAGCACCAGCCGGGTCAGGGGGTTGCACAGCTCGATCCGGTTGCCGCCCGGCTCGTAGACGTACAGGAAGAACGTCTGCTGGATGGCGTGCTTGTGCGGACCGGTCTCGATGTGCACGTCGTTGTCCAGGCACAGGTCGGCGGCCCGCAGGATGTCCTCGCGGGAGTCGGTGGCGAACGCGACGTGGTGCAGGCGCCCTCGCGACCCCGACCGGTCCTCGGTGTAGACGATGTCGTACGACTTGTTGGTGAAGGTCAGCCACTGCGCGCTGAGCCTGCCGCTGTCGAGCACGATCTGCTCGGTCGGCCTGGCGCCGAGCAGCCGGTGCGTGAAGCCGGAGTTGGGCGCGACCTCGGCGGCCAGGAAGTTGACGTGGTCGAGCCGCCGCACGCCGACGCCCTGGCACGGCTTGGCCTGCGGCTGGTTCTTCAGCCCGGGGCGCAGCTCGGGGGGCGCCTCGTACCACTCGCTCTCCCAGTAGAGGGCGATCTCGTGCCCGTCCGGGTCGCGGGTGACGTACAGCGGCCCGATCCCGGGCTCGTCCTCCACCCACGCGCCGCCCATGCCCGCCTCCTCCAGGGCCTTGACGCGGGCGTTCAGCGCCTGCTCGCTCGACGTGCGCAGCGCCGTGCGGCGCAGGCCCGAGGTCGGGTGGGCGGTCAGCGTGAGGCTGTGGTGCTCGTAGTCGTCCCACGTACGCAGGTACACGGACTCGCCCGAGCGGCCGTTCTCGGTCATGCCGAGCAGCTGGGTGAAGAACCACAGGCTGCGGTCGGGGTCGGGGGTGAAGAGTTCGACATGGCCGAGATGGGCGATGTCTCCCAGGGGTGGGGCCATCGGGGAGCCTCCTCAGGAGCCGGATGCGGGCGGGCGCGGGAACACCGTGCCGTCGAAGATCTTGCGGGCCGTCCGGACGACGGCGGTGCGGGCCGCGTGGGGAGCGCCGGAAGGGCCCTTCTCGACAGCGGTCTCGATGTCGAGGAACCCCGTCGGATGCTCGACGCGCACCCGGCCCCCGTTCTCGGGAAGCACGGCCAGGTCCTCGCCCACCCCGCCGGGGACGAGCAGACCGGCGGCGACGCTCGCCGCGCCCAGCACGCCGATGGCGGTGTGGCAGCGCACCGGGATGAACGTCCGGGTGCAGACGGCGCCGCCGCTCCTGGGCGGAGCCAGCAGGGTGAGCTTGGGCACGGTCGTGCCGCTGACGTCGCCGAGGCCCATCAGCTCGGCCGCGGCCAGGCGGATCTCGCGCAGCCGGGCGGCCAGCGACTCGTCCCCCTCCAGCTCGGCGGGGCTCTCGTACCCGCTGACGCCGAGGCCGGCGGCCCGGAGGAGGACGACGGGCATGCCGTTGTCCACGCACGTCACCGTGACGCCGGCCGCCTCGTCGCGGACGCGGCCGGTCGGCAGCAGCGGCCGGCCGCTCGCGCCCCCGGGGAACTCGATGACGATGGCCGCGGCGGTCCCCGGCACGCCGGAGATCTCGGTGGGGCCGTCGTAGCGGACCACGCCGCCCGGGGTCGGGAAGGTGGCCGCGGCCAGCTCGCCGGTGTTGAGCATGCGGACGCGCACGGTGGTCTCGCCGTCGGCGGCCGGGACCAGCCCGCGCTCGACGGCGAACGGGCCCACCCCGGCGAGGAGGTTGCCGCAGTTCTGCCGGTCGCTGACCTGCGCGGTCTCGACGCCCGTCTGCAGGAACAGGTAGTCGACGTCGGCGGCGTCGTCGGCGGAGCGGGAGACGACCGCCACCTTGCTGGTCAGCGGGTGGGCCCCGCCCAGGCCGTCGATCTGGCGCGGGTCGGGGCTGCCCATGACGCGCAGCAGCAGGTCGTCGCGGTCCGCCCGGTCCGCCGGCAGGTCCCCGGCGAGGAAGTAGGCGCCCTTGGAGGTGCCCGCGCGCATCAGCACGCAGGGCAGCCCACCGTCCGGGGTCGGGGCGCCGTGCCGGGGCGTGGGTCCGGACGTCATGGCGCCGTCCCCTCGCGCTCGTACTCCTCGGCCGTCACGTGACGCACGCCGAGCCGGGCCAGCGTCGCGCGCAGCCCGTAGCGGTCCAGGCCCAGCTCGCCCGCGGCGAAGGCGGCCCGCGAGGCCTCCTCCTTCGCCGTCCTGGCCACGGCCGCCTCCACGGCCGTGGCGACCAGGTCGCGGGGCACGAGCATCACCCCGTCGTCGTCGGCGAGCACCGCGTCGCCGGGCCGGACGAGCTGGCCCCCGACGACCACGGGCACGTTGACCGACCCGGCGGTGGCCTTGACCGTGCCCTGCGCGCAGACGGCCGCCGACCAGACCGGGAACCCCATCGCGCGCAGCTCGGCGGTGTCGCGCACGCCGGCGTCGATGACCAGCCCGCGCACGCCGCGCCGCTGGAGGGCCGTGGCCAACAGCTCGCCGAACATGCCGTCGGTGGACGGCGAGGTGGTGGCGACCACCAGCACGTCGCCCTGGCGGCACTGCTCGACCGCCGCGTGGATCATGAGGTTGTCGCCGGGCCGGCACAGGGCGGTCACCGCGGTGCCGCAGACGCGCACGCCCTGCTGGATCGGCCGCAGCCCCGGGCCCAGGCTTCCCGTACGGCCCAGCGCCTCGTGCACGGTGGCCACGCCGAACCCCGCCAGCGCGGCCACCGCGTCCGCGTCCGCCCGGCGGACGCCGGTGACGATCACACCGCTCATGCCAGGACGCCCGTCACCTGCGGGTACGGCCGCATGTACGCCTCGCCGTACGTGGTGTGGGGCAGCCCCAGGTTGGGGCCGGCGTTGCGCTTGAGCTGCACGCCCCGGCGCGTGGCCAGGTCGGTGTAGTAGTCCCACAGGTGCCGCTGGGCGGGCAGGCACTCCATGGCCTTGCGCTTGGTGTCGAAGACCTCGGTGATGTCGAGCAGGACCTGCGGGGTGAAGCCGCACATCTCGGGCTGGTGCGGCTCGAAGAAGAACACCGGCGGCGCCCCGAGCGGCTCGCCCGGCGCCGGGTAGCCGGCGGCCTGCGCCAGCACCCGGGCCTCCAGCGCCATCCGGGCCGCCGCGGGGTGGTCGCCGTTGTACGGGTCCTCCGGCGGGTGGGTGAGCACCACCGTGGGCGCCACCTCCCGGTAGAGGCGTACCAGCTCGTCGACGAGCTCGGGCGTCTCCCCCAGCGGGTAGTCGCCGGCGTCGAGGAAGCGGATGCCGGCCCCCAGGGTGGCCGCGGCCTGCTCCGCCTCCCCGCGCCGCAGCTCCTTGATCTCGTCGAGCGATCTGCCCTCGCGCCAGGCCTTCGCGGACTCGCCGCGTTCGCCGTAGGAGAGGCACACGATCGTCACCTTCTCGCCCCGTGCGGCGGCCAGGGCGATCGCCCCGCCCGCGCGCCAGACGAAGTCGCCGGCGTGCGCGCTGACGACCAGGGTGGACGGCGCCGGAGCTGCCTGGTTCACGGCGTCTGTCATCGGGTTGTCCTCCTCGATGGATGGGGGAGCCGTGCCACCGGACGGCGTCAGGTGCTGCTGAGCGCCTCGATGACGCTGGCCAGGTGGGCGTGCGCGGCGGCCTCGGCCGCCTTCGGGTCGCGGGCGCGGATCGCCTCGATCAGCGCCAGGTGCTCGTCGAGCGACCGCTGGGGCCGCCCGGGGCGAAGCGCGAGCTGGAAGCGGTGCCGGACCAGCTGGGCGTTGAGCCGCTCCAGCAGCTCGACCGCCACCTGCTGCCCGGAGATGTCGCGGATGCGGGCGTGCAACCGATGGTTGAGCTCCGAGTAGGTCAGGGGCTCGCCGTCGGCGACCGCCTTGGCCATCGCCTCGCCCAGCGCGGCGAGCTCGGCCACCTGCTCGTCGGTGGCCCGCGCCGCCGCCTTGGCCGCGCACAGCCCTTCGAGCACCATCCGGCACTCGGTGATGGCGACCGCCTCCTCGACGCTGACGACCCGTACGCGGGCGCCGCGGTTGGGGATGCGCTCGACCAGGCCCGCGGCGGTCAGGTCGATCAGCGCGGCGCGGATGCTCGCCCGGGTCACCCCGAACTGCTCGGCGAGCTCGGCCTCCACCAGGCGCTGGGCGGGAACCATGTCCCCCCGCGTGATGGCTTCGCGCAGCCGTACGAGCGCGTGCTGTTTCGCCTGTTCGCCGGTGATCGGGCCGTCCCGGTGCGGCATCGTCGCCCTTTCCCTCGCGGTGTCCCAGGAGGCTAGATCTCGGGCGACAATATTGTCAACAATCTTGCTGGGCATAGTGCCGACAGAGTTGGGGCGGCCGCCATGACCGGCCGCCCGACGACAACCGTGCCCCGCCGGGGGCTGGGCGGTTCTAGCGGCCGCTCCACTTGATCTCGTACGGCTGGAGCGTGACCTGCCTGCCGTCCACGGTCGCCGTGACGGCCTTGTCCGCCGTGTTGACCGCCAGCAGCTGCTGCTTCTGCGCCAGCACGCGGACCCGCGGGTCGGAGGAGGTGACGTCCTCCAGCTCGGCCCCCGCGGGGAACCACCGGGCGAACTCGCTCACCAGCTGCCCCGTCGGCAGCATCGAGCCGGTGCCGGGCGCCCACATGCAGGCCCGGCATTCCCCCTCCTTGGCCTGCGGGTTCCAGTACAGGGCGGTGGCGGCGCCGCTGCGGGCGAACTCCATCATCGAGACGGCCTGCACGGCCAGGCGCTTCGGCTCGGGCCACGTGGTGCCGTCCTCCGGCACGACGTACCACTCCGACCACCAGACCGGCAGGTCACCGGTCCGCTCGCGCAGCCACGCGGTGATCGCGCCGAACTTGGCCAGCGCCCCGAACTCGTCCGGCCGCAGCTCGTGCGTCTCGGTGGGGGAGGCGCCGTCCACCACGACGAAGTCGGCGCCCTTCTTGTTCTTGAACCAGTACTCGAAGGCGTCGAGCGCGTTCTGGTTGACCACGCCCCACGCGCCGCGCAGCTCCGACGGTCCTTCGTTGTCGCTGTCGAAGCCGATGTACGGGCCGCCCACCTGGGCGTCGGGGCGGGCCACCTTGACCGCGTCGTACACCTTGTTGTACAGCTCCGTATAGCCCTTGACGTCCGCCGGCTTGGCGTGGTCCCGCCAGAAGCCCTTCAGCTCGTTCCAGACCATGAAGTACTTCACGTCGGTGTACCGGGTGGCGACGGCCGCGGCCAGCTTGGCGAAGTCGTCGAAGTGCTCCGGGTACGGGGCGTCCTCCAGGTGCTCCTTCCACGCCGACTCCTCGGTCGGGCCCTGGGGACCGCCCTTCATCCAGTCGGGGGCGCAGCACAGCGTCATGACCGGGGTGGCGCCCGACTCGCGCATGAGGTTCATGCGGCTGTCGAGGTCCTCCCAGAAGAACTCGCCGGGCCGCGGCTCCGGGTTGAGCGCGCCGAAGCCCATGATGTGCTGGTTCTGCAGCATCGGCGTCCGGGCCAGCGCCCCGGCCACGTCCTGCTCGAACCGCGGGCTGACGTTGTTCGCGCTGACGCCCGTGTGGGTGAAGCCCCAGCGCGGCCAGGCGGCGTCCACCGGCGGCGGCTTGCGGATCTCACCGGCCGCGGGCGGCGAGGAGGCGCCGGACGCCTCCGAGGTGGGCGCCTTGTCGCCCGTGCCGTTGCCCGTGGCGCTCTCCGGAGTGCAGCCCGCGAGGACGAGCGCCGCCGCGACGACCGCCGCGGCCATCCACCTGGAACGCCCCCGCCCTGACGACGCAGGGAAACCCGATGACACGTGATCCCCATCCGATCCTTGGTAGACGACGGGGATGTAGCGTTCCACGCGTGGCGTAAGGCCGTCGTATCCCGGACCCGGTTCACAGCCAATCGTTACAACGGTCCCGGCTCATCGGGGATGGAGCGTTTCGGGCAGGAACGTAGGTTGCGGCATCAGGTGTCGGCCGGTTGCCGTCCGTTGTCTCCGAGGGAGATGAGCAGGCGGCGTAGCAGCGCGGCGAGCTGATCGCGTCCGGCCACGGGCAGTCCCTCCAGCAGCCGGCGCTCGTTGGCCAGGTGGTGTTCGACGACCTGGTTCACCAGCCGCAGCCCCTGTTCGGACAAGGAGATCAGGACACGTCGCCGATGCGCCGGGTCCACCTCGCGCTCGACCAGTCCCTTGCTCACCAGCCGGTCGACGCGGTTGGTCAACGCCGCCGAACTCACCATGCCCGCGCTGCTCAGCTCCCCTGCGCTGAGGACGTGCGGCGGCCCCGCGCGCAGCAGTGTGGCCAGCACGTCGAACTCCCAGGACTCCAGGCCGTGCTCGGCGAACTCGTCCTTGATCGCGCGTTCGAGCAGCCGTGAGGCCCGGGAAAGGCGGCCGACGACCGCCATGGGGGAACAGTCCAGGTCGGGCCGCACCGCCTGCCACTCCTGAATGATCACATCGACCCCGTCCTGCTCGGTCGCGTCAGTCACGGTCTTCCCTCTCGGTCAGGCGGCTTCTCTCACAGTCTAAGTCTTCGATGTCGAAGAGTTTGACCTTGGGAGAGTTTCGACCTAAAGTTTCGACATCGAAATTTTCGAGGGAGTGTTGAGATGCGTACTCTGATCGTAGGAGCTCGTGGTTACCTGGGCTCGGCCGTCGCCGAAAGGCTGGCGGCAGCCGGCCACCAGGTCGTGGAACTCGCCCGTCCAGGCGGCGATCGGCCAGAGGAGCGGTACGAGCGGCGAATCGGCGACCTGACCGACCCGGACTCGCTCACCGCGGCGGTCACCCCCGACATCGACGCGGTGATCAATCTGGCCACGCCCACCGGTGACGCCGCGGCCGACGCCGCGGCCGTCGCGGCGTTGACCGCCCCGCTGCGCGGCACCGGGCGCGCGTTCGTCTACACCAGCGGCGTCTGGGTCCTGGGCGCCACGGGGGCGGCGACCGCCCACGAAGAAACGCCCACCGACCCGATCCCGATCGTGGGATACCGGCCCGGCATCGAGCACCAGGTGCTCGCCACCGCCGAGAACGGCGTCCGCGCCACCGTGATCCGACCCGGCATCGTGCACGGCCGCGGCGGCGGCATCCCCGCGTTGCTGGTCGACCTGGCCCGCAAGCATGGGGCGCCCCTGATCATCGCGGACTCGACGGTGCGCTGGCCCATGGTCCACCTCGACGACCTGGCGGACCTTTTCACCAGAGTGGTCGAGCAGGCGCCCGCCGGAACGCTGTGGCACGGCGTGAGCCAGCCGGCGGTTCCCGTCCGGGACCTGGCCATCGCCGCCGGCCAGGCCGCCGGAATCTTCGCCGAGCCGCGGGTCTGGCCGCTGGACCAGGCGCGAGAGGAACTCGGCGCGCTGTTCGCCGACGCCCTGGCACTCGACCAGTCCGTCAGCGGGGAGCAGGCACGCGACCGGCTGGGCTGGCAGCCCCGGCACCCCGACGCCGTCGCCGACCTGCGCGACGGCTCCTACCTCCCGGCCCGTCGTGTTTCATGAGGCGCGGAGCCACACGTTGATGGCGGCCCTGGTGACGGTGGCCCCTAGAGCGTGCCGCCCACGAGGAGGGCCAGGTCGATGAGGCGGTTGGAGTAGCCCCACTCGTTGTCGTACCAGCCGACCACCTTGACCTGCGTGCCCAGCACCCGGGTGAGCTCGGCGTCGAAGACGCAGGACGCGGGGTCGGTGACGATGTCGGTGCTGACGATGGGCGCCTCGGTGTAGGACAGCAGCCCCTTGTACGGGCCAGCGGCGGCCTCGGCGTAGGCCTCCTTGACCTCCTGCACGGTGGTCGGCCGGCGGGTGGTGACGGTCAGGTCGGTGACCGAGCCGGTGGGGACGGGCACCCGCAGGGCGAAGGCGTCGAGACGGCCCTGCAACTCGGGCAGGACCAGGCCGATGGCCTTGGCCGCCCCGCTGGAGGTGGGCACGATGTTGAGGGCCGCGGCGCGGGCGCGGCGCAGGTCCTTGTGCGGGGCGTCCTGGAGGTTCTGGTCCTGGGTGTAGGCGTGGACCGTGGTCATCATGCCCGACTCGATGCCGACGGCGTCATGCAGCACCTTGGCCAGGACGCCGAGGCAGTTGGTGGTGCAGGAGGCATTGGAGATGATCGTGTGGCGCTCGGGGTCGTAGGCGTCGTCGTTCACGCCGAGCACGATCGTGACGTCCTCGCCGCTGGCGGGGGCGGCGATGATGACCTTCTTCGCGCCGCCCTCGACGTGCGCGCGGGCCTTGGCGGCCTGCGTGAAGACGCCGGTGGACTCGATGACCACGTCCACTCCCAGGTCGCCCCAGGGCAGGTCGGCGGGGTCGCGCTCGGCCAGCACCCTGACCGTGGCGTCACCGGCGTGGATCGCGCCCGGCTCGGCGGTGACCTCGCCGGGGAAGCGGCCCAGGATCGAGTCGTAGGCCAGCAGGTGGGCCATGGTCGCCACGTCGCCGAGGTCGTTGACCGCGACGATCTCCACGTCCGCGTTCCGCGCGACGGCGGCGCGGAAGACGTTGCGGCCGATCCGCCCGAACCCGTTGATGCCGATACGAACAGTCATGCGTACCTCTTCTCACGCTGACAGGTGTGTCGGCCAACATCATAAGCATCTTATATAAGTTCGCGATATATTGGGGGCGTGGACGAGACCCCGGACGACGACCTGGACGTGGAGGCCTTCACCGCGGCCGTCGAGAGCTTCAACCGCTTCTACATCCGGCTGCCGACGCTGGAGAAGCTGTCGTTCACGACGCTGTCGGTGCTGGACACCCTCGCGTGCGCCGACGGCCCGATGCGGCTGACCGACCTGACCAGGACGGAGCAGGTCAGCCAGCCCGCCATCACCCAGCTCGTCACCCGGCTGGAGCGCGACGGGCTGGTCGAGCGCCGCCCCGACCCGAGCGACGGGCGCGCCGTCCTCGTCCGCCTCACCGAGGCCGGCCGGCGGATCGGCCGCTCACGCCACGAGGACCGCACGCGCCACCTCGCTCCGCTGGTCGCGCAGCTGACCGCCGAGCAGCGGCGGGCGATCGCCGGCGCCCTGCCCGCGCTGGCCCGCCTGGCCGAGCTCGGCCGGACCCGGCCCCCGGGCACGCCGGGCCGGTGACACGCCGGCTCCGTCGGCGAGCGCCCGGCTGACCCCGGAGGCCGAGCACCCGCCGCAGGTCGGACGTACGTATTCGACCAGCGCGACGTCGTCGCGTCGGCCCGGTGGGCGAGGGGCGCCTGGACCCCCGCAGGCACGTTCTCGCACGCCTCCGGCAGCGAGTCGTCCGAGGTCGCTCACCGCTGCCTGGAGAGCGCCCGGCGAACCTCCGGTCCACACACACCTCCCTGGTCGGTGCACGCCGTTGCCGGTGCCGCCTACGTGAACAATGTACACGTGAACGTTGTTCACCTGGGACGGGAGGGTCACGGTGACACGGATTCTGGCGATCGGGGCAGGGCTCGGCGGGCTGACGATCGCGCACGCACTGGTTCGCGCCGGCCTGGACGTACGCGTGTACGAGGCTGACGACGGCAGCGGCGAGCGGGCCCAGGGCTACCGGATCGGGCTCGCGCCGCCGGCGATGGAGGCGTTGCGCGGCAGCTTGCCGCAACGGCTGTACGAGCTGGTCGAGGTCACCAGCGGCAGCCTGGCCGGGCCGGGGCTGCTGTTCGACGAGCAGCTCACGCTGCTGAGCGGCGACCTGCCGGGACCGCCGGAGGAGGCGAGTGCGTTCGACCGGCAGGTGCTGCGCCGGATCCTGCTCGGGGACCTCGGGCGGCGGGTCGAGCACGGCAAGCGGCTGACAGGCGTCGCCGAGGAGGCGGACGGGACCGTGACCGCGCGTTTCGCCGACGGCACGCGGGCCACGGGCGAGGTGCTGGTCGGCGCCGACGGCGGGAACTCCGTGGTGCGGCGGTACCTGGCGCCCGAGGTCGGTCTCGTCGACGCGGACCTGTGCGGGGCGATGGGCCGCACCCCGCTCACCGGCCGCTTCCTGGAGCTGGTGCCGGGGCGCGGCACGATGGTGAAGGGCCCCGGCACCACGCTGATGCTGGGTCGGATGGAGTTCGGCAGGGAGCCGTCCGAGGCCGCCGCCGAGCTGGCCCCCGGCCTGGGCATGCCGTACCGGGACAGCTATGTGAGATGGGTTCTGCTGGTGCCGCCGAGGCACCCGGCGGCACGCGAGAGCGGCCGGAGCGACGCGCGCGAGCCGGCGCTGGAGCTCATCGACGGATGGCACCCCGACCTGCGGGATCTGGTGCGCGGTGCCGACATGAACGTCGTCGGCCGGTCCAAGGTCTTCGACCGGCCGATGCCGCCCTGGCCGGCAGGCCGCGTCACGCTGCTCGGCGACGCCGCGCACCTCACCCTGGCCAGCGGCGGCAACGGGGCGAACACCGCGCTGCTGGACGCCGTCCTGCTGGCCCAGCGGCTGGCCGAGGCCGGCCGGGGCGAGCGCGACCTCGCCTCGGCGCTCGCGGAGTACCAGGCGGAGCTGCTGGAGCGCGGGAACGCGGCGGTGGAGGCCGGCAAGCGGGCGCAGAGCAGGTTCGTCCCGTCCGCGTCCCGTCCTCAGGGGGGGCCGGCCGGAATACGCCAGAAACGGGCCGCGTGGTGGCGAGAGGGATTGATCGCTAAGGTAGGAGCGCTGCCAGCTCTGATCTTTCCGGGAGTTTTTGGATGACGTCGATCGATCGGACGGCGTATCCGCGGTTTGGGCGGGTGATGCCGACAATCCGGCGGACCTGATCAACGTGGCGTTGGAGGGTTGGTGCGGGCCCGGTGTGAGTTACCGGGCTACACCACGTTGGACGCGATGACCGCGACGATCCGTACGGAGATCAACACCGGCTTGTTCGCGATGGTCGCGGGCCGGGTGGATGGGGCGGCGCGTGCACGGCTGAGCCGGCTGCTGCTGGTGGATCCGGTCAGTCGGCGCGCGAGTTCGACAAGCTGAAGGAGGTGGCCCAGGCCGCCTCGCTGATCAAGTTCAAGACGCGGCTGAAGTTCCTGCGCCACCTGGACGCGCTGGGCCCGACCGAGGACTGGCTGGAAGGCGTGCCGCCGGGCAAGGTGGCGCATTTCGCCGGTGAGGCGAAGGTCACTGACGTGGCCGACCTGCGCAAGGTGCTGGCCGAGGACAAGCGGCTGAGGCTGATCATCAGCCTGCTGCACACCGTGCGGACCAGTACCCGCGATGAGGTGGTGACCATGTTCTGTAAGCGCATGGCCGCCATCCACAAGAAGGGCCGCGACCAGTTGGAGGCGCTGTGCGAGGCGCACCGGGCCGAATCCGAGCGGCGCGGCGGCCAGGCTTCGCTGTACGGCGTGGGCGCTCAGACGCTCGTCGCTGCGCGCGGTGAAGGGTTCGGTGACCGGGTCCATACCGGTACGGGCCAGCAGGTTCAGCTGCCGGGCCTCGGTGCGCTTGTGGCGGCCGATGAGATTGGTGGCGATGCCGTACAGCCAGGGCAGGGCGTCGTGCCTGGCCAGGTCATAGCGGCCGCGCTGGCGGAAGGCAGCGAGAAAGGTCTCCGCCACCACGTCCTCGGCGACGTCGAGTCCGAGGCGGCGGATGACGAATCTCTTGATTTCGGGCGCGTGTCTGCGGAAGATCTCCGCGAACACCTCGGGCTCCTGCCGGGACCGCGCGATGACGGCGGAATCGTATGGGCTCGTTTCTGACATGCTCTGGCTCTCGAGCTTCCCGACGGCCACGCCGACGGGCCCGTCCGCACGCGAGGACCGCTGTTCCTCGCCGACCAGCGGCCGGTCCCCGCACGGCGCCCCGGCCCCGAGCACATCTGCCCGCACACCGGGCAGCCCCGCCTGGGCTACGACCGCGTCCGCGTCCTCATGGACATCCCAGATCGGCCTCGATCCCCACCAGCTCCGCCACTCCGCCACTCCGCCGCCACCCACCTCGGCGAGCAGAAAGTCCCGCTCCAGCTCATCATGGCCAAGACCCGGCACAAGAACCCCCGCACCGCCATGCGCTACATCCGCCCCGGCGGCGAAGCCGTCGCCGAGATCACCGGCATCCTCGCCCCATCACGCCGAACGCACTGAGCCGTGCCGGTGCGGTGGCGTCCCTGGGTTCCAGCCGCAGCGCCGGCAGGAGAGCGGCCGCGTGTATGAGTGACAGCGTGATCTTCCTCCCGGCGGGGGCTCCCAAGCGTCTCCGCCGTAATCACTCGTGAGCGGGCCATTCCTCGGCCAGGAGCGCGTATGAGAGACCGTCGAGCCATCCCTTGGTGCGGTGGAGTGAGTCTCTCACCGTGTGCTGCTCGCGGCGCATCCCGACCCGCTCCATCAGCCGCCACGAGGATTCGTTGTCGTAGAAGCAGTCCGCGTGCAGGCGGCGCAGGCCAAGACTCTTGAAGGAGATGTCGATGAGGGCGCGTACCGCTTCGGTGGCGTAGCCCTTGCCGCCGTAGGAGGGATCGAGCGTCCACCCGAGCTCTCCTTGGACGCTTTCCGCCTGGTCAGCGACCTCTTCCTGGGCCCAACCGTCCTGGACCTTCAGTGTCAGGTCGCCGATCACCCGGCCGTCCAGTTCGACGATGAGCAGGTCCACGAGCCGCTCCTCGCGGAGGAAACGCTCACGGTAGTCGTCGTAGGTCTCTGTGGCGGCCGCGACCCATTCGTGAGTCTCCGGCAGCTGCCGGAAGGCCCAGGTCGCGTCCAGGTCGTCGGGGGAAGCCCGGCGCAACAGCAGCCGCTCGGTGGAAATCGGCCAGTCCAGCGTGTCAAGAGGGTGACGCATGGGCCCTCATACTGACAGCGGGCTGTGGTGATACACAAACGGATTACTTGCGGACGACGTCTCCGACAACGACGCGGCGATCGCCCTACAGGAACCGAAAGGACACCGAAGCGACCAGGGCTCCCGGAAACCCGCGTCCTGAAAATCAAGTGGGCTCGGAGGCCGGGGCGAGATTGGTCGGGTGTCACAGTGCCGGCGGGGTCGTCGGCTCCGTCCGGAGGGCGTCGCGGAGGGCGTCGGCGAAGCTCGGATGAGCAAGGCGCGTTCAGATCAGTCAGTTTGAAGACGACCTCGGGAATCAGTGCAGAGGACTTCAGGAACCGACAGACGTCACGGTTCGCTACTCGATGTCCAATTTTCGAGAGGGGCTTGCAGGGCCCAGCCAGAGGGTGTCGTTAAATCTTCTAATCCCGACGCCCCTCACAAGGACGCCACCCAAGATCAATTCCTACTTTAGGGCTGGGGCCACGCTCGAGAGCGGAGGGCCGACAAGTACAAGGCAATCCGGTCCGCGTTGAGCTTGATCCGCTTTGACGGACATCATCGTTGTGGTGGTCAGGCCGCCGTTACTGCCTCGTAGTCGGCAGGGCTACGGTAGCCCAGGCTGCTGTGCAGGCGGTGCAGGTTGTACCAGCCCTCGATGAACTCGAAGATCGCGCTGCGGACAGCGGCACGGGTAGGCCAGGACCGCTGATCGAGGAGCTCGCCCTTGAGGGTGGCGAAGAACGATTCGGCCAGCGCGTTCTCCCAGCACTGGCCGGTGCGCCCGACCGGCAACCGCACCCTGGAGTTGGCCCGGTCTGGTGGACACCTGATCTCTGGGGAACCCTGGTTCCCGGAAGAAGGAGTCTGCTGTGCCGAACACCTATCCGCCGGAGCTTCGCCGGCAGACGGTGGAACTGGTGCGCGCCGGGCGGACGCCGGAGGAACTTCCATCGCGCTCACGCACGGTCGCAAGGCGGCCGCCGCGTGCTCGGCAGTCATGAGGAAGCCAGGTCGAGGTGGGCCAGCTCGCGGCGGGAGCGGATGCCGAGCTTGCGGAACGCTCGGTAGAGGTGGTGCTCCACGGTGCGCGGGCTGAGGAACAACTGGGCGGCGATCTCCCGGCTGGTGCCGCCGTCCGCGGCCAGCCGGATGACGAGGAGCTCCTGTGAGGTGAGCCGGTCGAGTGGGTTGGCGGCCGTGGGTTCGGCCGCGACGGGTGACTCTCCGGTCGCCGTCAGCTCGGCGCGCGCACGTTCCGCCCAGGGTTGGGCGCGCAGCCGCTCGAAGGTCTTGAGGGCCGAGCGCAACGGGACGCGCGCGTCGCTGCGCCGCCGGGCGCGCCGCAGCCATTCGCCGTACAGCAGCTCGGTCCGCGCCTGCTCGAACGGGCGGTCGACGCGCTCGTGCGCGGCGAGCGCGCGCAGGTAGTCGTCCTCGTCGTTGGTCAGCAGCGCCCGGCCGTGCGCGGCGAGGGCGTGCGCCCACGGCTGCTCGCCCGCCCGCGCCCACTCCTCCAGCCGGCGCAGCGGCTCGGCGGCCCGGTCCGGCTCGCCCAGCCGCACTGCGGCCTCCACCTGGTCCACCCCGGCCGCGACGAGGCCGCCGGCGTGCCGCAGCGGTCCTCGCGTGGCTGTCTCCAGCCGGTGCAGCGCGGCTTCGTACCGGCCGAGGCCCAGGTCGAGCAGACTGAGCGCGGCGATGCCGGCCATGCCGCCGGTGTCTGGCTCGACGGACGCGAGACGTGCGCAGCGTTCCTCGTCGCCCTGGATGGCGGCGACCTTGGCCAGCACAGCGTTCAGCCGGGGCAGCCGCTGTTCCAGCCCGGTGTCGCGGACGATGCGCGCGGCCTCCGCCACGGACGCCTCGGCATCGCGGTGCCGTCCGGTCAGCACCTGCACCCCGGCCAGGTCCTGCAGCACCTGCGGCAGCGTTCCCACCAGCCCGTGCCGGCGGCACCGCGCCACCTGTGCCTCGGCCAGCTCGGCGGCGACCGCGTCCTCGCCGAGGATCATGGCGCAGAAGCAGGCCCACGACATGGTGATGTCGTCGGTGACGGAGTCGTCCGGCTGTTCCGGCCCCGCAGCTCGGGGACCGCTCAGGACGTCCGGCACGGCGCGCGGCGCGCCCGCCACGAAGTCCGCCAGCAGCGGCAGCCCCCGCGCGTAGTCCTCCTCCATCAGATGGGCCAGGCCCAGCACCATCGGGTCGGCCCGGCCCAGCGCGAGCAGGCGCGCCGCCGCCTCCCGGATGGACTCCCGGTCACCGCTGAACCATCCGTACCCGGCGGCGGTGCGCAGCATCGTCACGGCCGAGTCCGGGTCAGCGTGCGCCGACCGTTCCACCAGCACGCGGGCCGCCAGCCGCCGCTCGCCCAGCTCGAACTCCACCACGGCGCGCACCCGAGCCAGCCGCGCCAGCGACTCGCCGTCGTCCACCAGGCGCTCGGCCTCGTCGGCCAGGGCGGCGGCCTGCGCCGCCTGGCCGGCTGACAGGGCCAGTGACGCCGCCTCTCCCAGCCGCGCCGCCCGAATGCGCGGGTCGGGGGTGAGGCCCGCCGCCTGCTCGTACAGGCGCGCCGCGGACGCGTACGTGATGCGGGCGCGGGCACGCTCGGCGGCGCGTGCGATCTGCGCGGCGACGTCCTCGTCGGGCGAGGTGGTGGCGGCGGCCAGATGTCGGGCGCGTGCGCCCTCCTCGATGGCCGTCTCCGCCAGCGCCTTGTGGACGGCGACTCGCCGCGCCAGGGGTACGCCCTGGTAGGCGGCGGTGGCGATGAGGGGATGGCGGAAGGCGATGACGTTGCCCGTGACGTCGACCAGCCCCGCCTTCTCGGCCTCCTCCAGGTCCTCGACCCCGACGCCGAGCGCAGCCGCGGCGCCCACCAGCGTCGGCAGGTGCCCGCGTCCCTCGGCTGCCGCCGTCAGCATCATCAGGCGGGTCCGCTGCGGTAGCTGCCCGATGCGGGAGCGGAACGACGCGAGGAGCCGGTCGGGCACCGGCATGGGTCCGGTGGCGGAGGGGTGGCGGCGTCGCGCGGCGGCGAATTCGATCAGTGCCAGTGGGTTGCCCGCCGAATCGGCGATCACCTCGTCGCGGAAGACCGGCGTGAGCCCGCGCTCCTCCAGAAGCAGCGCCGAGTCCTGCGGTGACAGCCGTGACAGCCGCAGCTCCGGCAGCCCGGTCGCGGGAAAGCCCTCCTCGCGCGTGGCGAACAGCATCGCGACCCCTTCGGCGGTCAACCGCCGGGCCGCGAACAGCAGCGCGTCGGCGCTCGCCCGGTCCAGCCATTGCACGTCGTCCACCAGGCAGAGCAGCGGGCCGTCCTCGGCCGCCTCCGCCAGCAGGGTGAGGACGGCCAGCCCCGACAGGAACCTGTCGCGCCCGACCGTCCCGTCCTCGCCGAGCACCGCGCGCAGCGTGGCGGCCTGCGGGGCGGGCAGCGCCGCGATGTGTTCCTGCATCGGCCACACCAGCTGGACGAGCCCGGCGAACGCCAGGTCGGCCTCAGCCTCCATGCCGGTGACGCGCAGCGTCCGCAGCGGGTCGCCCGCCGCGGCTTCCCGGCAGGCCCACGCCAGCAGCGCCGACTTGCCTATGCCGGGCTCGCCGCGCAGGACCAGGCTTCCGCTGCGGCCGGCGCGCGCGGCGTCGATCAGCTCCCGGATCGCCGCCTGCTCGCTCGCCCTGCCGTACAGCACCGGCGCCTCCGTCCGTATGTACGTACGCCCCAACCTCCGTAGGCAACTACCGAAACCTTACCGATTCGGCCCGTAATCGCCCGCTCATACCGTCGGATCAGCGCAAACACACCAAGCAAGACGGAGGGAGACCGTCGTGGACGATCTTTTCGAGCCCATGACCATGGGTGAGCTGACCTTGCCCAACCGCCTTGTGATGGCGCCGATGACGCGCAACCGGGCCCGGGGCGGGCTGGTCACCGAGCTGACCGCGGAGTACTACGGCCAGCGCGCCGCCGCAGGGCTGATCATCACCGAGGGCACCCAGCCGTGCGCGCTCGGGCAGGGCTACATCGACACCCCTGGCCTGCACACGCCGGAACAGGCGGCCGCCTGGCGGCGCGTCACCGAGGAGGTGCATCGGCGTGGCGGACGCGTCTTCGTCCAGCTGATGCACTCCGGACGCATCGGTCACCCCGTCCTCTATCCCGGTGGAGAGCTGCCCATGGCTCCCTCGGCGATCGCCTCGGGAGAGCGGCTGTACACCCCCGAGGGATTGCTCGACCATCCCACGCCCCGCGAGATGACCATGGCCGACATCGCCCGTGCCGTCGACGACTTCGCGACCGCGGCCAGGTACGCGATCGAGGCCGGGTTCGACGGAGTGGAGCTGCACGGGGCCAGCGGCTATCTGATCCACCAGTTCCTGTCGGACAACACCAACCGGCGCACCGACGCCTACGGCGGCTCGGTGGAGCGGCGCGTCAGGTTCGCCACGGAGGTGGCCATGGCGGTCAGCGACACGATCGGACAGGCTCGCACCGGCATCAGGATCTCGCCCGGCATCACCTACAACGGCATGGCCGAGAGCGACACCGAGGCACTCTACGCCGAGCTGGCCCGCGCCCTTAAGTCGCTGGGGCTGGCGTACCTGCACGTGTCGGAGAACGGCACGCGCGGCGTCACCAAGCTGCTGCGCGCCGAGTGGCCCGGCACGCTGATCCTGAACCCGCATCCCACGGACGGCGACGCCCAGGCCACCCCGCAGGACGGGATCGAGGCGCTGCGCTCAGGCCTCGCGGATGCCGTCGCCTACGGCCGGCTGTGGCTGGCCAACCCCGACCTGCCGGCCCGGATCGCGGCGGGCGGGCCGTACACGGAGGCCGATCCCGCCACCTTCTACGGCGGCGACCACCACGGCTACACCGACTACCCGGCCCTCACTGAAGCGGGCGCCCGATGAGGCGCGACTTCCTGCCCGGCGCCGACGATCGAGCAGGGCGTCATGGCGAGGCCCCCGCAGCAGGGTCGCGCGGCCCGCACGCAGCCCGTGCGGAGGTGACACGCACCCCGAAAGGCGATTCGGAGGTGAGCAGCGGCCCTTCAGGGAGTGGGCTCACCACCCACGCCCGTGGCGAGGAGCGCGTCGCGCAGCGGCGCACAGCTGGGCGCGTGCCCAGCGGGTGGCTGGGACTGCTGGCCGGACCGATGTCCTTCGGCATCGCCGGACCGGCGCTGGTCCTGCCGGACGCCGCCCGCGACCTGGGCCTGACGACCCCCGCGATGACGTGGATCGTCACCGCGTTCGGCTGGGCCATCGCGGTCGGCACCCCGCTGATGGCGGGCCTGCAGATCCGGCGCGGCACCCGCACCGCCCTGGCGGCCTGCGCCGCGCTGGTACTGCTCGGCACGGTCCTCGTTGTGACAGCGCCGCTACTGCCGCTGCTGGTGGCGGGGAGCGCGCTACAGGGCCTCGGCACCGCGGGACTGACCACGATCGCGATGAGCCGCGCCGCCTCGGCCCGGACGATGGGCCTGGTCACAGCGTCGCTGGCAACGGTCGGCTCCACCGCGCCGCTGGCCGGCGACCTGGCCGCGAGCGTGCTGCACTGGCGCGCCGCGCTGGCACTGCCCGTACTCAGCGTGCTCGCCGTGCCGGCCGTGCTGAGCCGGCGGCCGGACACGCCGCTGTCGGCCGCCCGGCTCGACCTGCCCGGCGCGATGCTGCTGACGGCGCTGGTCACGGCGCTGGTGTTCGTCCCGTACGCCTGGCAGGCGGCCGGCGCCGTCGCGGTGGCCGCCGGGGTGGCCCTGGCGCTGTGGGTACGCAAGCGGCCGGACGGGTTCGTGCCGGCCGTGGTGCTGCGGTCCCCGGTCTTCCCGGTCGCGGCCGGAGCGGCTTTCCTGCTGGCCGTGGCGAACTTCGGGATGATGTACGCCCTGCCGCCTCTGCTCACGGAGGGCGTGGGCTGGACCGGGGCCCAGGTCGGAGTGGCGATCACGTGGCCGCTGCTGTTCGGCGGGCTCGCGTCCTACGGAGTGATCGCGCTGACCGCGAGAGTGTCGTTCAGCGTCCTCGCCACGCTCTTCCCCGCGCTGGCCGTGGCAGGCGTCGCACTGGCGGGCCTGGTGGCCGCCACGGCGCTGCCTGCCGGCGCCGCTCTGGGGGCGTCTCCCCTCGCCCTGCTCGTCGCCCAGGGGCTCACCTCGGTCGCGGCCGCCTCCGGACAGGGAGCGTTCGCCACCCGCGCCGGCGCGGCCGTGCCAGAAGCGGCGCGCCCCGCGGCGATGGGCCTTTTCAACCTGGCCTACCTGCTCGGCGCCGCCTTCGGCCCGGCGATCGCCACGCTGCTGGTCGGCTGACCGGTCGTGCGGTGTAGTCGTGATGGATGGCTCGCAGGATCGCCCACGCCGTATCCCACTGCGGTACGCCAGGAAATCTGCGAAGTCCACCAAGAATGTCGAGAACCCGCGTGTGGCGCGCCGAGATCCTCGCCAGCCCGTTCGCGACCTGCCGGCGGTGGCATCACCGGGCGGTGGGGCGCCTGGTCGGGGGCCGCGGCCGGTTCACCCCGGCCACCAGCGACCACACCGAGCTCCTTAAGCGTTTCCTGAGCGCCGCACAGAACGGCGACGTGACGGAGCTGGCGGAACTGCCGGCCGAGGACGCGATCGCCTACAACGACGGCGGCGGCAAGGTGCGCGCCGCGCTGCGGCCGGTCACCGGTCGCGCCAACGTGCTGGCGTTCGTGGCCGGGCTGATGTCCCGGTATCCACTGGAGGAGGCCCGCCTGGTCGAGGCCAACGGCGAGCCCGCGATCTGGCCGTGATCGGCGGGCAGCGGCAGCTGGTCACCTTTGGCATCCGCGACGGACGCGTCCACGAGATCTTCGGCAGCCCCAATCCCGACAAGCTATCGAGCGTCGACCCGGCGAGCACAGCATGACCGCTGTTGGATGGGCTTCCCGGGTCGAGCCGGCGGCAATTACTTCACCCAATCCGACACGAAAGGGATCGCCATGATGGCGACAACAGAGATGACCGACAACCCCACGACCGCGGCGAGCCGGGTCACCGTGCTCGGGCTGGGTGCCATGGGCTCGGCAATCGCCAGGACGTTCGTCGAACGCGGATATCGCACGACGGTCTGGAACCGGACGGCGAGCAAGAGCGCGCCGCTGGTCGACGCCGGCGCCACGGCGGCCGCGACGGCCGCGGAGGCGGTGGCGGCCAGCCCGCTCGTCGTGGTCTGCCTCCTCGACAGCGCGGCGGTCGACGAAGTGCTGGCCTCGGTCGATGACGTCGTCGCGGGCAAGGTGCTGGTGAACCTCACCAGCGGCTCACCCGCCCAGGCGCGCGCCAAGGAGCGCTGGGCGAGTGAGCGCGGTGCCGAGTACATCGACGGCAAGCTCATGGGAGACCCGCCGTACGTCGGCACACCGAACGTCACCGTCCTGCTCAGCGGTTCCCGCAGCGCCTTCGATGCCCACGCATCGACCCTGCGGGAGCTGGGCGGCGTCGGCTACCACGGCGAGGACGCCGGCTTGGCCGCCGTGGAGTTCATGGCCCAGGTCGCCATGGGCTACGAGATGCTCATCGGCTTTCTGCACGTGCTCAAGCTGGTTCGGGCGGAAGGGGTCGACGTGACGGAGTTCGGCGAGCGCGTCGCCGGCTCGCTGGCCGCATATCCGCCGTTGCTGACCGCGATCGCCACGGCGGTCGCGAGCGGGGAATACCCGCCGGACCTCGGTCCGATCCGCGTCCAGGCCGCGCTGATGGACGACATGATCGACCACCGGGAGTCCGTCGGCGTGGAAGCCGTGCGGATGCGCCAGGTCAAGGAACTGATGGATCGCCGGATCGCCGACGGTCACGGCGAACAGGGATTCTCGAGCCTGTTCGAGCTGCTGGCGAAGGAAGGCTGAATCGCGTCATGAGCCACCACGACGAAACAATCCTCCTCTTCCGCAACACCATGCGAATCACCGACGGCCACCTGGAGGATTTCCGCAACGCCATCGCCCGAGCCGTGGAGTTCGCGCAGCAGCACGGCCCGCAGCTGATGGTGCAGACCTTCGTGGACGAGAAGCGGATGCTCGCGCACAGCTTCCAGCTCTATCGGGACTCCGACGCTGTCCGCCTGCACTGGAAACTCGCGGACCCGTTCATCCAGGACGTCATGAAGCACTGCCGGGTGGAGCACTTCGAGGTGTTCGGTGAGCCGGACGCCGAGGTGGCGGCGGGTCTGCGCTCGTCGCTCGGCGAGCAGACCCCGCTCACGTTCTCCCCCCGTATCGCCGGCTTCCTACGCTTCGGCGCGGCCCTGGATATCGCTGCCGAGTGAGGTGCCGCCGGTCGCTGCGTTCAAGGCCCGGCACTCGGGTCGCCGTCACTCAGGGCAAGTAGCTCTGCGTGACAGTTGTCAACAATGTCGTTCGCCTTAAGTGTCCCCTGCCGGGATCGCGGGGACTGACTGTACGGCTTTCCGGACACACCCCGTTCTGGAGCGCGCTCAACGCGTAGCGCTTGTAGGTGAGTTCTGACAGCGGTTGAAGATCAACACGAGGCGAAATGTTGGTGAGAAATGACAGCGCCCGCTCCGCCATGATCCCGTGGAGGCGGGCGCTGGATGGTCCTCAGCCGCGGTGGGAAGGAGCGACATCGCCCAGGTCACCGACCCCGACGGCGCCCGCCGACAGGACCTGAGCTGGAAACAGGAGATCGACGCGGCCGTGCCCGGGATCGAACGGGCCGGAGTGAGGCCCGCCCGGCTGTAGCGCAGCACCCCCGCCTACGGCCCGGCCGAGCAAGCCCGGTGCGTGGTGCTGGTCACCCGCGACTTCGACGGCCCGGACCTCGAGCGGGCCCGCGCCCTGGTGGAGGCGATGTTCGACGGCGGCTCGGACACACCGCCCGCCGCCGGGATGATCTCCGCCCACTTCTACTGCAGCCTGGACGGCTCCCAGGTGTTCAGCTATGCCCTGCAGCGGGCCGTAGCCGAGCACGTGCTGCAGGGACAGGGTCAGGAATTACCACATCGGGTTCAGGCCCGCCCCGGCCAGCAGCATGGCCAGGTTGCCCAGCCAGATCGGGCGTGGCCGCAGCAGGCGCGGCGGCAGCAGCGGCGCGCGGGCCAGGCACGCCTCGACCAGCACGAACAACCCCAGCAAGACGGTGGCCGCCGCGGCGGTCAGGGGGACGGTGAGGGCGGCGGCGGGCGGGCCGGACAGGCTGTAGGCCAGCATGGCCAGCCCGCCGGTGGCCAGCAGCGCGCCCGGCACGTCCAGGCGCTGCCCGCGCCGGGTCGGGCCGATGGGCAGGGCGCGGGTCGCGGCCAGGCAGGCCAGCCCGATCGGCACGTTGATCAGCAGGATCCAGCGCCAGGACAGGTACTCGGTCAGCGCGCCGCCGATGAGGTTGCCCGCGGTGCCGCCCGCCAGGCTCACCGCCGTCCACACCGCGATCGCCCGGGTGCGGCGCGGCCCCTCGGGAAAGGGGGTGGTCAGGATCGTCAGCGTGGCCGGGGCCAGGACGGCCGCCCCCATCCCCTGGCTGGCGCGGGCGGCGATCAGCAGGCCCGGCGAGGTCGCCAGCCCGCCCGCCAGGCTGGCGACGGTGAACAGGGCCAAACCGATGGCGAAGATGCGTCGGTGCCCGTACAGATCGGCCAGCCGCCCGCCGAGCAGCAGCAACCCATCGAGAAGATTGGAGCGGTGATGGGCCGGGGACCGGGAGCACACCACGCCCAGCGGCGGGCGGAGATCGCCGACGCGGTGCTCGCCATCGTCGCCGAGCGCGGCCTGGCCGCCGTCTCCCAAGCCGAGGTGGCCGCCCAGGCGGGCATCTCACCCGGCCGCGTGCGGCACTACTTCCCGGCCAAACGCCAACTCCTCGAGGCCGCCTTCGAACGCGGCAACGAACTGTCCAGCCTGCGCATCCAGGCCAAGACCGGCGCCGACCTGCAAGCCGCCGACCCGCGCCTGGTGCTCACCACCGTGCTCACCGAGCTCATCCCCTACGACGCCACCACCGAGGCCCACATGCGGGTGCGCCAGTCCTTCCACGCCTACGCCTTCGCCTTCGCCGATGAGACCATCGCCGCCCACCTGCGCGTCCTCTACGCCGACTTCCACCGGCAAATGGCCGACCTGATCCACAAAGACCAGCAGACGGGCCGCATCCCCAGCGATGCGGACCCCGAGAGAACGGCGCTGGCTCTGGTGGCGCTGACCGAAGGACTGGCCGCCTACGTGCTGACCGGTGTCACTCCCGCCGTCCACGCCCGCGAGCAGGTGCTGGAGGCCATCGCAGCCCTCTACCGCTGAGCCGTCACCCACCCTCCAGAACCGTCTCACCCGGCTCCGACACACTGGATTCCGACACTTCACCGTGGGGTGGGATCGCCAGGTCACAGGCAGGACTGCCCCTTTCTCCCGTACTTGGTCTGCCCCCTCGAAAGCCTGTCCCCGGCGGACGTGCGGATCCTCCTGTAGCGAGGGCCACTCCAACTGGTCTGCGGTGGACGTGTGGTCCGCGATCAGCACCGTCGTGCACAATCGTCACTGCACCTGAAGCCGCAGGTGACAGCTAATCAGGGACTTCACGTGGCCCGTTTCTGGCGTATTCCGGCCGGCCCCCCTCAGTCGCGGGCGACGGGAAGGGGGAGCGCCCGGCCGGAGGGACCCCCCGAACGGCCCGGCCCGCGTGCGCGTCAGACGACGGAGCCGTACGAGGGCTTGCCCGCCCAGTCGTAGGTGACGTAGACGACGCCGGCGCCCGTGGTCCTCGATCCGGTGAGCTTCAGCCCGGCAGGGGCGGTGCCCTCGGCGAACAGGCGCTTCCCCTCGCCCAGGATGACGGGGAAGACCAGCAGGCGGTACTCGTCCACCAGCTCGGCCCGCTGCAGGGTGCGCAGCAGGTCGCTGCTGCCCTGGACGAGGATCTCGCCGTCGGTCTCGCGCTTCAGGTCGGCGACCGTCTGGGCGGCGTCGCCCACCAGCACCCGGGTGTTGCGCCACGTGGCGTCCATCGGCGTCCTCGTGGTGACGTACTTGGGCATGCTGTTGATCTCGGCGCCGCCCTCCTCGTCGGGCACGTTCGGCCAGTGCGAGGAGAGGATGTCGTACGACCGGCGGCCCAGGAGCATCCCGTCCGCGCGGGCGAGCTGCTCGCCCATGATCTCGCCGAAGCCCTCGTCCACGTGCGGGGGCAGCCATCCGCCGTGCGGGAAGTCGTGGGAGTCGTCCTCGCCGGGGCCGCCGGGACCCTGCATGACGCCGTCCAGTGAAAGGAACGCCGAGACCACCAGCCTGCTCGCCATCTTCTGCTCCCTGTGTCGCGTTTCGTCGCGGCGCCCTCGTGAGGGCCGCCGTCCTCATGTGCCTTCAGCTTGGCGCAGCCCGTTTACGGCTTCCTTAAGGCTTTCCTACGGTGCGAGCGGGCGCGGCCGGGGAGTCCCAAGTTGATCACGAAAGGGTGCGGGGTGGAAGACGCCCTCCCGCGGGGCCCGCTGTGCCGGTGATACTGGCGGGTCGTCCCATGGGATCCGTTGTGAAGGGCGTGAGGTGTACCCCCCATCGTCGCCATCGGCATGGCAGCCACCGCTGCCGCTGCTGCCGGTACGCAGCCTGGCCAACCTCGCTCTCGGCGCGCTCGCGCTCGACTGCCTGGCGGGCGTGGCGTCCGCCGCGTCGGACGTGTGGGAGGTGTCGGTCATCGACCGCCTGCTGACCGACCCCTACTCGGTCAGCGACGCCGAGCTCGACGCGAGCGACCTCGTCTACACCGGCTCGGCGTTCGTGCAGACGGGGACGTTCGTGGTGGCCGCCGTGGCCTTCCTCGTCTGGCTCTTCCGGGTCCGGTCGAACGCCGAGCTGCTGGCGCCGGACGGGCACCGGCATCCCAGGCCCTGGCTCGTCCTCGCCTGGGCGGTGCCGATCGTCTGCTGGTGGTACCCCAAGCAGCTGGTCGACGACATCTGGGCCGCCTCCCGGCCGGCCGCCCCGCCGCGCCGGCTCCGGGTGATCACCGCCTGGTGGACGCTCTGGGTTCTCACCTCGTCGGTGACCTACGTGGCGAGCCGCGTCCTCGGCCAGGCCGACGAGGTGGAGTCCCTGGACGATCTGGAGGGCCTGGCGGTCGTGGCCATGGCCGACATGGGGAGCGTCGCGTTGTGGATCGTCGTCGCGGCCCTGGCGGCGTCAATGATCGGCCGCATCACCGACGCCCAGGAAGCCCTGACCACGAGGCAGGTGGCCGTTCAGACGTGACGGTCCCGGTAGGCGGCGGTCAGCATGTGGCCGCTGACGCCGAGGAGCGACGGCACGCTCTCCATGGAGCGCTGGGCGTCGAGGAGGAGCGTGCGGCGTTCCGGGTCGTCGAGCCAGTCGTCGATGTCGCCGTAGAGCCAGAAGGCGCCCTCCAGCCCGTAGCGCCGGAGCTCGGGCAGCCCGGCGTCGGCGAACTCGCCCGGAACCTCGTCCGGGTCGTGGAAGTAGGCGGTGAAGCCGTGCCCGGGGGAGAACATGATCCCGTCGGTCGCGGCGGCGTGCGCCGCCTGCCGCTCCCGCTCGCCCAGGTAGTCGCCCAGGTAGACGGTGTCGTGCACGGCCGCGTGGCGGTTGATGGTCGCGGCCGCCACCAGGCCGCCAGGCCGTACGGCGCGCCGGGCCTCCGACAGGGCCCGCACCCGGTCGGTTCGCTCGGAAAGGTGGTAGAGCGGCCCCAGCAGCAGAACCGCGTCCACGCTCGCGTCCGGAACCGGCAGATGCCGGGCGTCGCCCAGCCGCGCGCTCACCCCGCGCAGCTCCGCGGCGCGCTCGACGTGCAGGGGGACCGGATCCAGCAACTCCACGTCGTAGCCGTCGGCGCTCAGCCACTCGGCGTGCACCCCGGTCCCGCCGCCCACGTCCAGCACGCGGGCCGGCGCCGGCGGCAGCGTCCGGCGCAGCACGTCCTGCGTGCGCCAGAACTCCCATCGGCCGCGCCCCTCGCGCAGCCTGTCGTGCTCCCTGTCCTGCTCGTAGTAGGCGAGCAGCTCCCGTGTCACCGTCATACCCGATCATGTGCGGGGGCCCGGACCTCCGGCAACCGGTTTGCCGGCTGCTCGCTCGCCGCTTGCCCGCCGCGCGCCGAGGTTCGCGCGGTACGCCGTCAGCGCAGCAGGTGGTCGATGATGAGCCAGGCGCCGATGGCGGCCATGGCGGCTCCCGACAGGCGGCTGATGAGGCGGGCGGCGGCGGGGCGGCCGTGCAGGACGACCCGGGTGAGCCGGCCCACGCCGAGGTAGAACAGCCCGCAGGTGATCATGAAGGTGAGGCCGAGCACGCCGATCTGCGCGGACACCGGCCAGGCGCCGTGCAGGTTCGTGAACTGCGGGAGAAGGGCGAGGAAGATCAGCAGGCCCTTGGGGTTGAGCGCGCTGACGCCGATGCCGCGCAGGAAGACGGCCCGGTCGGTGCCGGCGGCGGCCTCCCGCGGGGAGGCGGGGGTGGAGGGACGGGCGAAGGTCATGGCGCCGTGCCACACCAGGTAGAGGCCGCCCACCAGGGTGAGGCCGGTGAGGATGACCGGGTTCCCGGCGACCAGGGCGCCCACGCCGGCCGCGACGACGACGGTGATGGCCGCGTAGCCGACGACCAGCCCGCCCACAGCCGGGCCCACGGCGCGGCCGCGCAGCCCGGCGCCGATGGTGAACGCCCAGTCGGCGCCCGGGACGACGATGAGCAGGAGTGCGACCGCCCAGAAGGCGAGCACGGAACTGGCGGCCATGGAGCAGAATCCCCCCGCTAGCTGGTCATATGGGAAGAATAGTGCTCATCACGCCGAAGAGGCTTCCAACTTTCGCCCACCCAAGGCGCTTCGGTGGAAGAATCTGCTCCATGGACGCGATCGACCGGAAGATTCTTGCGCTGCTGCAGCAGGACGGCCGTCTGACGGTCACCGAGCTGGCGGCACGGGTGGGCCTCAGCGTGTCGCCGTGCCATCGCCGGCTACGCGAGCTCGAACGCGGCGGGACGATCCGCGGCTACCGGGCGATCGTGGACGCCGCGGCGCTCGGGCTGACGTTCCAGGCGCTGGTGTTCGTCACCATGCGCCAGGAGGACCGCGAGACGCTCCTGGGGTTCGAGGCGGCCGTCGCCCGGGTGCCGGAGGTGGTGCAGGCGCAGCGGCTGTTCGGCGACCCCGACTATCTGCTGCGGATCGTCACCGCCGACCTGACCGCGTACCAGGAGCTGGAGGACGACGTCCTGGCCGCGCTCCCCGGCGTGCAGAGGCTGAACTCCACCCTCGTGATGAAGCACGTGGTGGACGACCGGCCCCTGCCCACGTGACGGCCTACCCCTGGGCCGGGACGGCCGTCCTGTCGTGGACGGCGGAGGGGTAGTAGGCGGCCCACGCCTCGTCACCCATGCGCAGGATCTTCAGCCCCGTCCAGCCCAGGCCGATCACCGGCAGGGCCCAGAACGCCACGGTCACGGGCCCGTACTCCAGGGGGAAGGAGGCGACGTACCCGACGAACACCAGCAGCGGCACCCACCAGCCGACGAAGCCCGCCCGCCACACGGCCACGGTCAGCAGCGGCAGGCCGAGGACCGCGAAGAAGATCCACGGCATGTGGAAGCCGAAGACGACGCCGGGCAGGTTCAGCATCTCGTCGAGGATCTTCTGCGCCTGCTCCGGCGGGTAGTGCCGGCCCAGCCACCACTCGACCGGGTCGCTCATCAGCAGCGCGGAGGTGGAGATGTACCCGATGACCGTCGCCGCGCCCGCGATGTGGCCGAGCCTGGTCGCCTTGCGCCGGGTGAGATGGGCCAGGCCGAGGGCCGCGACGGCCATCAGCATCCAGCTCCAGTGGTACAGCGCCGATTCGGTCTGCGCGAGCGCGGGGTTGTCGCCGTAGCTGACCGCCTCCCTGTCGTCGCCCCAGGTGCCGGGATCGACGACGACGGCCACGGCCTGGAGCAGCGGGGCCACGATGAGGACGGTGCCGGCCGCCACGCGGCGAAATGTCACCTGGTCGTTGAACATGCCGCTGACGTTAGAAGTCGGGGGCGCCTGCCGTCGTCCGCCTGCGGGGCGACGGGGCGTCACCTCCGAGACGGAGAAGATCCCCGACATTCTTGGGCGATTCCATACCGTGTCCCACGTTGCGCGCCGGGCGACCGCGGAACGTTGACCGCATGTCCCCTTACGGAGCCCGCATGCTGGCATGGACGCGCACGGCGGGCGCCATCGCGGTCGTCACCGGCCTCTACTTCGTCGTGCCACTGCCGCAGGCGGGGCCGGGAGGCGGCCTGTTCCAGTGGCGTTCCTTCGCGTCCCTGGCGGGTCTGGCCATCCTGACCTGGCTGCTCACGCGGCAGGTGCAGCGGGCGCTGCGCCCGGAACGGCTCCTGGTGGAGCAGGTCACGATGCTGCTGACCGGCGTCAACGTGGTGGTGGTCTTCTTCGCGGCCACGTACGTGGTGATGGCCGACCAGTTCGCCGGGATCCGCACCAGGCTGGACGCTCTGTACTTCGCGGTGGTGACGCTGGGCACGATCGGGTACGGCGACATCATTCCCGTCGGCCAGGCGGCGAAGGCGGCGGTCATCGTGCAGACGGTGTTCGACCTGGTCATCGTCACCTCGGCCATCACGATCGTCGTCAGCGCGTTGCGCCCGCGCGGACGGCCATGAGGCTTTCGTCCAGGGGCCTATGCGGCGGAGGCCTCCCATTCGTGACAGGGGCTGAGAGGGTGGTGCCGGTAGATGGTGCCGACGGCCTCTCCGCTCAGCTTCAGGCTGACTTCCTGACTCACGGGGCCGCACACGCACTGCGGGGACATCTCATGCCCCACCGCGTCGTCGACCGGTCGCACGTGAACAATCTGGTGCATCGGATTTCTCCAGGGAGAGGTAAACGCCCTGGCAGTTTACCCTCTATATGCCCATATGTCGCTTTTGTCTCTCCTATCGAGACGAGCGATCCCGTCTAGAGTCCGGTGGCATGACGGCCGTCGTGATCCCCATGCACCGACTGTCGGGAGGCACCGTCGAGCTGCACCAGGTTCTCGGCGTACTGCCCGAGAACACGTGGACGTGGAGCGTCTTCGACCTCTGGGCGGTCGGTGTCGCGCCCCGGGGGATGGCGATGCCGTCCTTCGAGGACCTCATCCGCACCTCGAACACCGGATGCCCCATGACCTGGCACGAGCTGACGGACATCGCCTCCCGTCTCGACCAGGTGCACGACTGCCTCATCGTGGCCGCCGACACCCCGCACGCTCTGTCATGGCCGCTCCCCGAACGCTCCGAACTCCTCGTGGTGATAGAAGCCGTGGACAGCGGCCGATGGGAGGTCGAGATCAGCGAACGTCTTGACGGCGCCGATGTGATGAGAGAACGACTCGCGTCACTGAGGTGACTCATGGCCCACGGGATAAACGGCGATGGTGATCTACAATGTAAAGGGCCCGGCCTGTCGTGAAAATCGAGGAGCCGTCCCCTGGCGTCAGAGGTCGCTCGGAGGGGAGGCGTAACCGCACGGCGACGGACAGGCCGCCTTCAGGGCGTGCACCGGTGGTGAGGGTGGCGTGGTGGGCTTGCGTGACGGCGCTGACGATGGCGAGGCCGAGGCCGTAGCCGTCGTGGTGGCCATGACGCTCCGGTGCCAGTTTCTGGAAGGGTTGAAAGAGGCGCCGGATCTGGTCGCCGGGGACGGCCGGCCCGCTGTTGGTGACCGTGAGAGTCGCCTCCGTGCCGGAGGTCCGAGTGGTGACCTCGACATGCCCGCCTGCGTGGTTGTGGCGGATGGCGTTGTCGACGAGGTTGGCGACGAGGCTTTCGATGAGTCTCGGGTCTCCGGCCGTCACCGCGGGCGCCAGGTGTCCGGCGAGGTCGATGCCCTTTCTCGTGGCTTGGTCGCGGCGGGTGGCGAGCACCCCTTCGACGACCTGGGCGAGGTCGAGGGTGTCCCGGCGGGTGACGCCGCGCTCGCTGGTGGCCAGAGCGAGCAGTGCTTGGACGAGCCGCTCCTGGTGCCCGCCGAGAGCGAGGGCCTCCTGGCATACCGAGCGCAGGGTGTCGGCGCCGGCGTCGGGGTCGGCGAGGGCGACCTCGAGGAGGGTGCGCAGGCCGGCCAGTGGGGTGAGCAGCTCGTGGGAGGCGTTGGCGACGAAGTGGCGTTGGGCGTCGAAGGAGGCTTGCAGGCGCGCGAACAGGTCGTCGAGGGTGTGGCCGAGTTCGGTCAGCTCGTCGGCGGGCTCGCCGAGAGCGAGTCGCCGGTGGAGGTCTCCGGCGGAGATGATCTTGGCGGTGGCGGTGATGGCGCGCAGCGGGCGCAGGAACCGGCCGGCGACGAACCAGCCGAGAGCCAGGGCGACGGGAATCAGGATGACCAGGGCGACGGCGGAGCCCATGAGGAGTTGGGACAGGCCGATCCCGGGCCCGGCCTGGTGCATCACGCTCGATGGGGGCCCGCCTTCGGGTGCGGCCGCATCGATGCTGGCGAGCGGGACGGCGACGAGGACGAGCACGAGGACTCCGGCGGCGTAGATGCCCGCCGCGTAGGCGAGCGCCAGCCGCGTCTGCAGGGACCTTCTGGCGAGCGTCTGAGGGGTCATGACGGTCCTGCGCGTTGACGCGCTCAGCTGCACCCCAGCTGAAGGCCGGAGCACTACGGACCGAGCCGGTAGCCGGCTTCGCGGACGGTCTCGATCACAGGAGGGTCGCCGAGCTTGGCCCGCAGCCGGTGCATGGTGTGCTTGACGGCGCTGCTGAAGGGGTCGGCGGCCTCGTCCCAGACGCGTTCGAGCAGCTCCTCGGCCGAGATGACCAGGCCGGGTACGGCGAGCAGGCATTCGAGCAGGGCGAACTCGCGGGGGCTCAGGTCAAGGCGCCGGCCCGCCCGGGACGCGGTACGGCGGGCCGGATCGAGGGTGATGTCCCCGCATGCCAGGGTGGGCGGCAGCGGCGGGGCGGCGCGGCGGGCCAGGGCACGGACGCGGGCGACCAGTTCGGCGAACGCGAACGGCTTGGGCAGGTAGTCGTCGGCGCCGATGCCGAGCCCGTCGACGCGGTCCTCGATCGTGCCGGAGGCGGTGAGCATCAGGACGCGGGTCTCACAGCGGCCGTGGGCGAGCCGCCGGCAGATCTCGTCCCCGTGGACGCCGGGCAGGTCGCGGTCGAGGATCACCACGTCGTAGCGGGTGGCGGCCAGGCGGTCGAGGGCGGCGGTTCCGTCCAGGACGACGTCGACGGCCATGCCCTCGCGGCGCAGCCCCGTTCCGATGGAGCGGGCGAGGACCTCGAAGTCCTCGACGACGAGGACCCTCACCGCCGCTCACCGCCGATCATCGTGCGGGCGCGGCGGCCCGGTCGAGGTGCCATGGTTCAACGATGCCAGATCCCGGGTCTCAGCCACGTCGCAGCCGCTGCGACCCGGCTGGAACCGGAGGCCGCGTACAACCGTCGGCATGAGTCCATCCACCAACCCCATGAGCGCCCCGGGGATCATCGTCGCCGGGCCGCGCATGCGATATGCGGCGTCCCCGGCGGGGCCGGCGACCCGCTCCGGACGGCCGCACGGAGCGGGGGAGTCCGCCGCGGCGGGTCGCCCTGCGGATCGGAGCGAGGCGCCGGCGCACCGTGCCGCGACGTCCACGGAGGTGTCACGGTGACCCCTTCCGGTACACCTCACCGATCCGCCCGGCGGGCCGGGCGGGACGGCTTCCCCCGGTTGCTGCACGAGCAGTGGACCACGTTCCGTACCTCGCGCGGCTGGGCGCTCGCCATGGCGGCCTCCGTACTGGTCACCGTGTCGCTCGGCCTGCTGATCGCCGGGGGCGTGCGCAGCAGCTGCGTGACGGGGAAGGGCGAGGGCCCCTGCCCCGCGCCGCTGGTGGGACCCGATGGCACCGCGGTGAAGGACAAGTACTACTTCGTGCACCAGCCGCTCAAGGGGAACGGCAGCCTCACCGCCCGTGTGTCGGACATGACCGGGCAGATCCGGCTGCCGGACGCCGTACCCGGGGTGCGCAACATCAAGGAGGGGGTGGTGCCGTGGGCGAAGGCCGGGCTGCTCGTCAGGCAGAGCCTCAAGCAGGGCACACCGTATGCCGCCGTCATGCTCACCGGAGAGCACGGCGTGCGGATGCAGTACAACTTCACCCACGACGTGCCCGGCGGCCCGCACAACGGCCCGCAGTGGCTGCGGCTGACCAGATCGGGCGACACCATCACCGGCTACGAGTCGGACGACGGCAGGACGTGGACCGAGGTCGGCACGGTCAAGCTGACCGGGCTGCCGGAGACGGTCGAGATCGGGCTGTTCGCCACCTCACCGGGCGCCTTGTGGGACATGGCGTCGGCCTTCGCCCAGGCCACCGCCACCTTCGACCAGATCGAGCTGCGGGGCGCGAACGGTTCCTGGCGTCGCGACGACGTCGGCGTCTCCCTGGAGTCCGACGGCAGGACCCCGCATCACCCGGGCGGGGTCGTCGAGTCCGGTGACAAGCTCGTCGTGACGGGGGGTGGCGACATCGGGCCCGCCACGGTGGAGGGCGGTGTGCGCGCTGACCTCATGCTGATCGGCGGGGCCCTGGGGCTGATCCCGGTGCTCGTGGTGGGGGTCACGTTCTTCACGGCGGAACACCGGCGAGGGCCGATCGGGGCCGGCCCGCCGGCCGAGCCGCGGCCGGCGCGGCTGCTGGCGGCCAAGGCCGCGGTGGTCGGCGCGGTCGCGTTCGTGGCGGGGCTGGTGGCCTCGGGGGTCGTGGTCCCTGCCGGCCTGGCGATGTTGCGTGCCCATCAGAACCCGGTCCAGCCGATCACTCCCGGTACCGAGCTGCGGGTGATCGTCGGCTACGCGGCGCTGACGGCAGCCGCCGCCGTGCTGGCTCTGGGCCTCGCCGCGCTGGTCGAGCGGGGCGTCGTCGCCATCGGGCTGGCCATCGCGCTGGTCGTCGCCCCGTACCTGCTGGCGACCGCGGGGCTGGCGCCATGGCTGCTGACGATCACCCCCGCCGCCGGGTTCGCGATCACGCAGAGCGTCCCCACGTTCGCGCATGTGGACGTGTACCGGTCGCTGCTCGGGGGCTATTACCCGCTCCCGCCATGGGCAGGTCTGGCCGTGGCCTGCGGGTACGCCGCCCTCGCCCTCGGGGCGGCGACAGCCGTGCACCGCAGGAGAACTCCGCGCGCGACAGGCTGAGCACTTCCTCGCCTTCGTCGGCATCACCCGTAGAGCGAGCGGGCTCCCGGGCTGGTGCCCTTGAAGCGCTGGCCCGCGGCGATCTCGTCGCCGACCACCGACCAGAGGGTCTCGTCGTCCTGGAAGGGGAGCGGGTCGATGCTGCTCGTCTCCTGACGGATACGCTCGATCTCGCGCTCCAAGCGCTCGAAGCCGGCATCCTCGTCGCCGCCGCTGAAGGTGAACTCCTCGAGCAGGCGCTGGAACCGGACGGTGACCTGGAGGAGGGAGGAGACGTCCGTGTGGAGCTCCTGCACGGTCTCCTCGTCGGGGTCGAAGGCGTGCACCTTGCCGGAGCCGGGGTCGAGGGCGAGGTGGGCGTTGAGCAGCCAGCCGATGACGGGCCATTCGCCCGCGTCCCCCGGGGCGTCCTCGAGGTCCTCGGTGTGGACGACGTCCTGGACGAGGGGCAGCCGACCGGAGTCCTCGTCGGGCTCGCGCAGCCAGAGCGTTCCGGTGGGGACGCCGACGGTCTGCAGGAGGCGGGCGCCCTCGAGGTCCGCGGTGGAGGGCGGGAAGGCGGTGGCGGGCAGGGTCGTGAGCCGGTCGTCGCCGAAGATGTCGGCGAGTGCGCTGCGGGTGACGTCGAAAAGCAACTGCCGGAACTCCGAACTCGGCGGTGGCACGGGCGCCGTGGGACTCTCAGCAGATGTTACCGGTGATCGAGTCCGATCGGGTGTTCGCCGAGCCTGCCGACGGAGGACCCCGGACGGGGCTTCCCGCCGGCCGGCCTGATCGCCCGCCGACCGGCTCAGACCGGGCGTGCGGGCTAACCTGGTCCGGGATGCCAGGTACCCCGGCGAGTGAGGGAGACGATGTCGGCGACGCGACTGCTGGTTCTCGGCGTGGTGCGGCAGCACGACCGGGCGCACGGCTACCTGGTGGGCTCCGAGCTGGAGTCGTGGGAGACGGAGAGGTGGGCCGGGCTCAGGTCCGGCTCGATCTACCACGCCCTGCGCCAGCTGGCCAAAGAGGGGCTGCTGGACGCGAGCGAGGTGCACGACTGGCCGGGCCGCGTCGACTACGCCATCAACGAGAAGGGCGAGGCGGAGTTCCTCCAGTTGCTCAGAGGCGCCCTGCGCATGCCCGACAGGCGTCCGGAACTGCTGGGCGCGGCCCTGGTCATGCTGCCCGCGCTGCCCGTCGAGGAAGTGATCGCGCTGCTCAGGGAGCGGGTACGCGCTCTGGAGGACGAACGGGCGCGGATCGTGGCCACGGCCGGTGAGGGAGAGCGCCCAGGGCATGTGGCGGAGCTGTTCGCGCTGCGCGCCGCGCAGGCCGAGGGTGACGCGTCGTGGACCCGTGAGCTGATCGGACGGCTGGAACGGGGCGAGAAGCCCGCCTGACCGGGGACGGCAAGGCGGCTGGAACGGCCGACCTGAACGGTAGGGGACCGGTTTGACGGTGGGGACGTGGGTGCGCCATAGTGCGATACCCAAATTTGGTTAACCAAATTTGGCTACACCGAAGGAGTTCTATGCGCATCACCACCGCGGTGCTTCTGGCGCTCGCCTCGATCCCCGTCACCTCGGCGCCCGCGGCCGCGAACGCCGCCCCCGTCTGCCGATCCATCGACGCCAAGGTGGCGATGACCGCCGACGGCCCCGCCGACCAGCGCCTGGCCGGCACCCTGTGCCTCCCGCGCGGCCATGCCGCCACCGTCCAGTTGCTCATCCCCGGCGGCTTCTACGGCCAGGCGTACTGGAGGATGCACGGCGACCGGCGGCGGCCCTCGTACGTGGAGACGATGACCGCCGCCGGATACGCCACGCTGGCCATCGACCGGCTCGGCACCGGTGCAAGCTCCTACCCGCCGAGCGCCCGCTTCCGGCAGGACACCCACGAGATCGTCATCCGCCAGCTCATCCGGCAGCTGCGCGAGGGCCGGTTGGGCGGCCGCCGGTTCGCCAAGGTCGTCCTGGTCGGGCACTCGCTGGGCTCGACACTCGCCCGCATTCTGGCCGCCCGGCACCCGGCGGAGGTGGACGGCGTCATCCTGACCGGCGAGTCGAGCATGCCCGACACGGCCGCCTTCGAGCAGATGGGCGCGGGCATCCGGCGCGCCGCCGACGATCCCCGCTTCGCCGGGCGCGGACTCGACGACGGTTACCTCACCACCCGGCCCGGCCTGCGGGCCACCTGGTTCTACCACCGGCCCGACGCCGACCCCGAGGTCATCGCCGCCGACGAGGCCGCCAGGACGACCGACGTCTTCCCGCCCGGCGACTCCTACACCCCGCCCTCGATCAACAAGGGCATCCAGGTCCCCGTACTGATCGTCAACGGCGAGCACGACCGGCTGCTGGCCGGAGCCCGTACGTCCGCCGCGCTGCACGCCCAGGAGGCCCCCTTCTACGGTCCGCGCGCCGAGCTGGAGACCGTCGTGATCCCCGGCGCCGGGCACGTGCTCAACGGCCACCGCACCGCGCCCCGCTGGTTCGCGCAGGCCCGCGCGTGGTCCGACCGGCACGTGGGCGGGGCGGCCCGATGAGCCGGGAGCCGATCGACAGCCCGACCGGGTGGGTGGCCCGGCACGTCAGGAGCTACGCCGAGTCAGGCGGCGCCCGCGGTCACCTCTTCCACGGCGCGCCCACCCTGCTGATCACCACGATCGGCCGCCGCTCGGGGCTCCCGCGCCGCACCGCCCTCATCTACGGCCGTGACGCCGGCCGCTACCTCGTGGTCGCCTCCAACGGCGGCGCCGACGTCCATCCGCTCTGGTTCCACAACGTGCTCGCCGAGCCACGGGTCACGGTGCAGGTCGGCGCCGAGGTGTTCGACGCGGTGGCCCGTCCGGCGGCCGAGGACGAACGGGACCGCCTCTGGGAGACGATGACCGGGCTCTGGCCGCAGTACACGGCCTACCAGCGCAAGACGTCGAGGCGGATCCCGATCGTGATCGTCCAGCCGGGCGGCGGCGGGCGACCGATGACCTGAGAGGGGTGAAAGTTTCAGCGGCGCCGACGGTGTCCTCCGAGGTCGGCACGGATGCCGGCCTGGAGGCCACCGGAGCCGGCTTGCGGAGGCTCCGCAAAGGGGCAGATCGTTTGGGAGCGCTCCCACCCCCCTTGGAGGGCCGATGCCGTCACGGAGAACCCTCATGCACATGCCCCGGAACCCGTGGCGCAGACCCTTGATGGCAGCAGCCGCCGTGCTGCTCGCCGGATCGGGACTCGCCACCGTCCAGACCGCCGCCGACGCCGCCGTGGCGTGTTCGGCCACCTACGCCAAGAGCTGGGACAACGGCACCGGTTTCGGTGCCTCCATCACGGTGACCAACACCGGCGACCCGCTGACCACCTGGGCCCTGAGCTTCGACTTCCCCGGCAACCAGGTGATCACCCAGATGTGGGGCGGCGTGCCGACCCCGGCCGCACCCACCCCCGCGGGTGCGGCCGTCACCGTCAAGCCGGAGTCGTACAACGCCGCCAAGGGCACCGGTGCGACCTGGACCGTCGGCTTCAACGGCACCTACACCGGCGCCAACACGTCCCCGACCGTGTCGTGCACCGGCACCGGCTCCGGAGGGACGCAGCAGGCCCTGGTGGTCTCGCCCACCAGCGTGAGCGTGCCGGAGGGCAGAACCGGCGCCTACACGGTGCGCCTGCAGTCCCAGCCGTCCGGCAACGTGACCGTCACCAGCACCGCGGGCACCGGCGACGGCGACATCACCGTGACCGGCGGCGCCGGCCTCACCTTCACCGCCGCCAACTGGAGCACCCCGCAGACCGTGACGCTCGGCGCCGCGGAGGACGCCGACAGCACCAACGGCACCCGGCCGATCAGCGTCGCCTCCTCCGGCCTGACCTCCGTCACCGTCAACGCCACCGAGGCCGACAACGACGCCGTCACCGGCGGCGCGGCGCCCGCCCTGCGCGTCTCCGGCAACCGGCTGGTCACCTCCGCCGGCGCCACGTACCGGCTGCTCGGCGTCAACCGGGCGAGCGGCGAGTTCGCCTGCGTCCAGGGCAAGGGCATGTGGGACAGCGGCCCCGTGGACCAGGCGTCGGTCGACGCGATGAAGGCCTGGAACATCCACGCGGTCCGCATCCCGCTGAACGAGGAGTGCTGGAACGGCACCAACGGCACACCCAGCGGCGCCACGTACCAGCAGAACGTCAAGGACTACGTGAACCTGCTCGTCGCCAACGGCATCACGCCGATCGTGGAGATGCACTGGAACTACGGCCAGTACACCGGCCAGGGCGCCGGCTGCTCCGACACCACGGCGACCTGCCAGAAGCCGATGCCCGACGCGCAGTACGCGCCGACGTTCTGGAAGGGCGTGGCCACCGCCTTCAAGGGCAACAACGCGGTCGTCTTCGACCTGTTCAACGAGCCGTACCCGGACGCCGCCGCGAACTGGAACGCGACCGCGGGATGGACCTGCTGGCGCGACGGCGGCACCTGCACCGGCATCGGCTACCAGGTGGCCGGCATGCAGTCACTGGTGGACACGGTGCGCGCCACCGGAGCCACCAACGTGATCATGCTCGGTGGCCTGGCCTGGTCCAACGACCTCAGCCAGTGGCTCACCTACAAGCCGTCCGACCCGGCCGGCAACCTCATGGCCGCCTGGCACACCTACAACTTCAACACCTGCTCCAACGTCTCCTGCTGGGACAGCCAGGTCGGCGCCGTCGCCGCGCAGGTGCCGGTGCACGCCGGCGAGATCGGCCAGAACTCCTGCGCCCACGACTACATCGACCAGGTCATGGCGTGGGCCGACGCGCACGGCGTCGGATACACGGCCTGGACGTGGAACCCGTGGGGCTGCAGCCAGGGCAACGTGCTCATCGAGGACTACAACGGAACCCCCACCAGCACCTACGGCGCGGGCTTCAAGGCACACCTGCTCACCCAGAACCCCCTGTCCTAGACCGAACCGTCCTAGAACCCGGCTTCCGGCCGGGCCCGCCGCGATCCGGCGGGCCCGGCCGGGTCCATCGGGAGTGAGCCATGCTTCGCAGATCCCACCTGTACGCCGCCCTGGCCGCCCTCCTCGCGGCACTCACCCTCGGCGCCGGCCTGTACGCGCCTCCGGCGGGCGGCGTACGGGCCCTTTCCGCGGCCGCGCCCGTCCGCATCATGCCGCTCGGCGACTCCATCACCGCGGGGCCCGGCTGCTGGCGCGCCATGCTCTGGCACCGCCTGCAGACGGCCGGATACACGAACATCGACTTCGTCGGCAGCGTCCCCGACGGCGGCTGCGGTTACGGCTACTCCTACGACGGCGACAACGAGGGCCACGGCGGGTACGCCGCCACCGGCATCGCCGACCAGAACCAGCTCCCACCATGGCTGGACGCGGCCAGACCGGACATCGTCCTCATGCACCTGGGCACCAACGACATGTGGGGCGGCTACCTCCCCACCTCCACCGTCCTCGCCGCGTACACGAAGCTGATCGGCCAGATGCGGGCGAACAACCCCGACATGAAGATCATCGTGGCGCAGATCATCCCCATGAACCCGTCCGGCTGCACCACCTGCGCGGCCGACGTGACGGCGCTCGACAAGGCGATCCCGGGCTGGGCGGCCGGCCTCACCACCACCCGGTCGCCGATCGTCGTCGTGGACCAGTGGACCGGTTTCGACACGGCCACCGACACCGGCGACGGGGTGCACCCCAACGACACCGGCTTCCAGAAGATGGCCGACCGCTGGTACCCGGCGCTCGCGCGGGTCCTGGACGGCGTGATCCCTTCGTCCTCGCCCTCACCCAGCCCCTCGCCGTCGCCTTCACCGACCGGGGGACGATGCGCCGCCACCTACCGGCTGATCTCCCAGTGGGGCGGCTCCTTCCAGGCCGAGGTCACGGTCAGGAACGAATCCCCGGCCGCGTCGGCCGCCTGGACGGCGACCTTCACCTTCGCCGACGGCCAGCGGGTCAGCCAGTCGTGGAACACCACGCTCACCCAGAGCGGAGCCGCCGTCACCGCACGCAACGCGGGCTACAACGGCGCCCTCGCGGCCGGCGCGTCCGCCACGTTCGGCTTCATCGCGAGCTGGAACGGCAGCGTCAACACCCCGCCGCAGGTGACCTGCACACTCGGTTGACCCCATCGGATCCGACATTCACCGCCCATCTCTGGGCACGTCCTACGCCGGTCGGTCGAAAGACGACCCGGAAAGGACGCAACCGATGAACATCGATCTGTCGGGCCGCCGGGCCCTGGTCTCCGGATCCAGCCAGGGCATCGGCCTGGCCATCGCCACCGAGCTGGCCCGCGCCGGCGCCGCCGTCGTCGTGAACGGGCGCGGCCAGGAGAAGACCGAGCAGGCGGCCGCCACCATCACCGGCCGGCTGCCGGACGCGGACGTGAGCGCCGTGGCCGCCGACCTGGCGACCGCGGACGGCGCGGCCGGGCTCCTCGGCCGGGTGCCCGACGTGGACATCCTCGTCAACAACCTCGGCATCTTCGGCGCCAGGCCCGTGCTGGAGATCGACGACGACGAGTGGCGCCGCTACTTCGAGGTCAACGTCCTGTCGGCCGTCCGCCTCACCCGCACCTACCTGCCCGGCATGATGGAACGCGGCTGGGGGAGGGTGCTCAACATCGCGAGCGACTCGGCGGTGGTCATCCCCGTCGAGATGGTGCACTACGGCATGACCAAGACCGCGCTGCTGGCGGTCACGCGCGGCTTCGCCAAGGCCGCCGCGGGGAGCGGCGTCACCGTCAACTCGGTCATCGTCGGTCCCACGCACACGCCGGGCGTCGAGATCTTCGTCGAGGACCTCGTCGGCGACGACCTGCCCTGGGAGGAGGCGCAGCGGCGGTTCATGCGCGAGCACCGCCCGAGCTCCCTCATCCAGCGGCTGATCGAGCCGTCCGAGGTCGGCAACATGGTCGTCTACCTCAGCTCGGACCACGCCTCCGCCACCACGGGCGGCGCCGTCCGCGCCGACGGCGGCTACGTCGACTCGATCCTGCCGTGACCACGCCACCTGGCCACCCGCCGGCAGGGCGGTGACAGGGATATGGCAGCGCGCCCTGGCACGGTCGGGGCATGACGGAGAAGACGAACGTGCTCATCGTCGGCAGCGGCCCCACGGGGCTCACGCTCGCGGTGGAGCTGGCCAGGCGCGGGATCGGCCACCGCGTCGTGGAACGGGCGCCGGAGCCCTCGCTCGGCTCCAAGGGCAAGGGGCTGCAGCCCCGCACGCAGGAGATCTTCGACGACCTCGGCGTGATCGACCGCGTGCTGGCGTCCGCGACGGTCTACCCGCCGCTGCGGGTGCGGGTCGGCCGGGTGCCGGTGTACCAGGGGCGCATGCACAAGCCGGCCACGGCGACGGACGCCGTGCCGTACCCGATGGTCGTGATGCATCCGCAGTGGCGCACCGAGCGGGTCCTGCGCGAACGGCTGGCGGAGCTGGGCGGGAAGGTGGAGTACGGCGCGGAGCTGACCGGCTTCGAGCAGGACGAGGGAGGGGTGACGGCCACGCTGCGCACGGGAGGCACCGTGCGAGCCGACTACCTGGTCGCGGCCGACGGCGGCAGGAGTTTCGTGCGCAAGGCGCTCGGTGTCGGGTTCGCCGGCGAGACCCGCGAGGAGGAGCGCATGGCGCTGGCCGACGTACGCGTCGAGGGGCTCGACCGGCACCACATCCACGTCTGGGTCCGGCCGGGCAGGGGCATGGTGGCGCTGTACCCCATGGCCGGCACCGACACGTTCCAGCTGCTCGCCCCGCTCAGGCCGGGCGTGACCCCGGACCTGACGCTGTCCGGCTTCCAGAGGATCTTCGCCGAGCGGTCGATGCTGCGCGGGGTGCGCGTCACCGAGGTGCTGTGGTCCTCGCTCTACCGGGTGAACATCCGGCTGGCGGACAGGTACCGGGACGGCCGGGTCTTCCTGGCCGGGGACGCCGTCCACGTGCACTCGCCCGCGGGCGGGCAGGGCCTCAACACCGGCGTGCAGGACGCGTACAACCTGGGCTGGAAACTCGCGCGCGTCCTGGGCGGGGCGCCGCGGTCGCTGCTGGACACCTATGAGGAGGAACGCCGCCCGATCGCGGCCCGCGTCCTCGGCCTCAGCACCGACCTGCTCGACAAGAAGACCTTCAAGCGCGACGAGGAGACCTACCAGCTGCAGGTCGGCTACCGGGGCGCGGCGCTGGCCCGCAGCGGCGGCGACCGGGTGCCCGACGGGCCGCTGCGCCTGGCCGACGGCAGCCGGGCCCGCATGTTCGACCTGCTGCGGGGCCCGCACTTCACGCTGCTCTCGCCGGATCCCGCGCCCCGGGTGCCGGACGGGCCGCGGGTACGGGCGTACGTGCCGGCCGACCCGTACGGCGGGGTACGCCACACCCTCATCCGGCCGGACGGATATGTCGGCATCTCCACTGACTCCTCCGACGAGCTCGCCGCATACCTCGCCATGGTCTGACGCGGCCCGGCCGGCTCCCGGCTACTGCTGAACTTCGCTGCCGCCGACCACGACCCGCGAGTCTTCCCGAACCCGGAGATGTTCGACCTCGACCGCGACACCTCCCGCACGCTGGCGTTCGGGACAGGCCCGCACTTCTGCCTCGGAGCGAGCCTGGCCCGCCTCGAAGCCCGCATCGTGCTGGAGGAGTTGGTCGCCGCCGTACACGAGGACTACGGCGTAGGCACACCCGTGCGCGTGCACCACCCGAACATTCACGGCTTGAGCAGCCTTCCGACCACCGTGAAGGCCCGCTAGCCAGGGGACGCGGCCGACGCCGGCCAAGATGCCGATCCGGTCGCCGCTGACACCTTCGGAGAGCCCGTCAGGGCGCCAGTCGGTGACCGGGACCAGGCCGGGCTCGACTCCGCTGGATCGGGCTCACGAGGGCACGCCGACCCGTTCGATGACAGCCTGTGGCGGGACGGTCGCTGAGGTGACTTCGATGGGTCGGCCTGCTGTCGGGCGCTGCGGGACCTACGCTCGGATGAACCCGTGGCTGCGCTCCACTTTCGCCACATGCAGCGTGTAGCTCTGGTACCACTCGACTTGCCCGCGCTTCTGCGCCGCGCGGTGCTCGGGGTTGGACCGCCATTCCGTGAGGGCGTCGGCGTCGCGGAAGTACCCGACGGTGATGGCCAGCCCACCAGGAGTCTGCGCGTGATCCATCCCCAGGAACCCAGGGATGTCCTTCACCAGCTCTTCCATGCGTGCGTTGGTCTCGCTGTAGCCGCTCTGCTCCTGGGTTCGCACCGTCGTGAAGACAGCCACGTAGTAGGGGGGTTCATAGGCTTCGACCGGCGTGACAGGCGCTTCGGAGTGATTGCTCATGGCGCCACTGTAAGACCGGGTGCGCCCAACGATCGTTCCCGTGCCGCACCGCCCGCTTCGACTCACGGTCCGGGCGGCGGGAGTGCTCACTCACCGGCACCGAGTCTGCCGGCGCGGCGCTCCCATCAGGCGGAGGTCAGGTCGGCATCCGGCCGCAGGCTGTTAGCCGCGCTAAACGTGCCTTGAGAGATTGGGCGTTGCCCGGCCGGAGCGTCAGATGCCAGCGTGTTGGGGACGGCGAGCGGGCAAGGCTGCCCGTCCATCAACGCGGCTGCGGCCGGCGCGGTCCACGCAGTGTGCTCAACCGACGGTCTCCTCAGCGGCCGTCGCGAGGCGGTTGGTCGTCGGCTGAACGCCCGCAGCCCGATCGTGTCGCCTGCGTTGCGCCACATCAGCGCGTAGTCGACGGGCGGTGCGTCATCAAACGGGACATAGACGATATCGGGCCGACCGTGGTAATGCCCCGCCCGGACGGTGGCCACCGTTGCCCCCTTGCCTGCCCCGACCAGTGAGAGACCTCCTGCCATCCGACGGCGGCCGGTCCATGACTGATGGGGCGGCCCTGGGGGGTGCGGCGGGGAAAGAAGGCGTCGCGCCAGGCACGGGAAACCCCGACAGCCGTGATCAGCGGCAGGACTGCCAGGGCCTCCAACGACACCGTTTCCCGTGTCGCCAGGGGATGATCAGCGGGCACGACCAAGGCGCGGGGTTCGGAGAACAGGACGGGGCCCACGATGATGGCAGGGTCTTCGACAGGCGGCTCGGCCACCACCAGATCGATGTCCTGGCCCTGCAACGCCGCGATGGCCGCGTTGTACGTCAGCTCCTGCAGCTCGACGGTGCACCGGGGCCGGCGCGAGTTGAACGCATCGGCCGCCCGCACGATGAGGGCACCGGACCATGGGGCGGTGAATCCTACGCGCAGCTCACCGCTGATCCCCGCGAAGGCCGCCGAAGCGTTGCCGAGGGCCCGTTGCATCTGCTGGTATGCAGGCAGCAGCTCCACTTAGAGCTGCCGGCCGACCGGGGTGAGGGCCACGTGGTGGCTGCTGCGTTCGAACAACGCGCCGCCGATACGACGTTCTGTCTTTTTGATCGTCTGGCTGACCCGACCCGGCGACACGAGTAGACGTTCGGCGGTGCGCGTGAAGTTGAGCTCCTCAGCCAGGGCCAGGAACGTCTCGATCTCATACCACTCCACTGGACCCCACACCCTGCGCAGCCTCGCTACCGCCGCTTCCGATTGAGCCGTCGGAGTCCGAGCGGCGGGTCACCTTTCCTGCTGAGCCACTGGCGGGATCTTCTGCCAGGGTCTTGTGAACGACGCCGATGCCGTCCAGGAACAGATCGTTGCGGACGATCAGCAATTCCGGCAGGTTGCGGCCGAGGCGGTCAACCTCCTGAACGGTCACCAGCAGGTCGCCGTCGCGGATGCGGGACAGTGCGTTCAGCAGCGCGGGCCGGTCGTCGGTGGCGACCTTGGCGCTACCGGCCGAGCTCGGACTCACCACATCACTCCGTTACGGGCAGACACTCGGCGAGCAGGTCGACGACGTCGCGCCACGCTCGCTGCGCGTGCCGCGGGTGGTGGCCGACGCCGGGGACCACGGGACCGTCGACCGGCGGGTGGTGGAAGGCGTGCAAGGCGCCGCCGTAGACCGTGAGGCGCCAGTCGACGCCCGCGGCCTGCATCTCGGCGGTGAACGCGTCCCGTTGCGCGCGCGGCATGATCGGGTCTTCTGACCCGACCCCCGCCCACACCGGGCAGCGAATGCGCGCCGCCTCGCCCGGTCGGCCCGTGGTCAGTCCGTTGACTGTCCCGATCGCGCGCAGGTTGACGCCGTCGCGCCCGAGCTCCAGCCCGATGATGCCCCCGGTGCCGTAGCCGATGGCGGCGATCCGGTCGGGGTCGGTCCGCGGTTCGGCTCGCAAGACGTCGAGCGCCGCGTGGCCGATGTCCCGCATCCGGTCGGGGTCGGCGAGCAGCGGCATGCAACGGGCCAGCATCTCCTCGGGGTCGGTGAGCAAGCGCCCGCCGTGG